>NZ_JBHTLS010000133.1:0-209072 GCF_042678845.1 Sphingobium olei
CGGCGCCAGAACCATCGATGCCCTATGGCACGCCATCGGCAACATCTGTGACCTCTATACCCCAGAAGAATGCTGGAACTTCATCAAAGCAGCTGGATATGCGTCAGATTAAAGGCTCGATGCTCTAAAATACCAAAATCTGCGGGACATATGCGAAGTTAAGCCCGTGCGATCCTACAGCGATGACGGTGATGATGGGAATGACGGTCCGTCTCGCTTCGCCCGCCGATTGCAGCAGCGTCTTGGAACAGAAATGTTGGTTACCGCTTCGGCTGATCCGCCGGTCGGCCCAATGCAGGCACGGTGCGGGCGGCGTCCTGCGGCGAAATGCCGGGCGGCGGCGCGGCGGCGACCTGCTCCTCCCCGCGCATGATCCGGCCCGCCCGCCGGATCGCGCCGCGCAGCCGGGGATAGATGCCGCAGCGGCAGATGTTGGTGATCGCGGCGTCGATCTGTTCGTCGCTGGGATCGTTGGTCCGGCGCAGCAGCACGGACGCAGCCATGATCATGCCGGGGATGCAGTAGCCGCATTGCGACACATTGTCCGCTGCGAACGCCTGTTGCAGGGGATGGCCGCGATCGGGCGACAAAGCCTCGATCGTCGTCACGAAACGGCCTTCGGTCTTGCCGATCGTCACTTGGCAAGACCGCACCGCTTCCCCGTCGATGTCCACCGTGCACGCGCCGCAATCGCCGGTGCCGCATCCATATTTGGTGCCGGTCAGGTTGGACGCGTCGCGCAAGGCCCAGAGCAGCGGCGTGTCGGGGTCCATGCGATACTGCACGGGCCGGTCGTTGACGGTGAACTTGGTCATGCCGCCACGCTGTCCTCTTCCGCCTCCACCTTGTGGTAAAGCACTTCGTTGCGGATGTGGATGGTGCGCGAGGCCAGCCGGATTTCCTGGATGAAGGTGGCGAAGGCCGCAGCCTGCAACAGCATGGCGAGGCTGAAGAGAATGGCGACCGGCGTGCCCAGATGGGCGTTCAGCAGATTGCCGGCGAACAGCAGGATGACGACCAGACAGACCGCGCAGGCGGACGCGACCGACAGGAAAATCGAGGCGTTGACGACGCTCATGCGCCGGTCGAGCACGCGGATCTCCGCGACCATCCGGTCATGCTCCTTGCCCCGGGTGCTCAGTACCAGCTCTTCAACCACCCGCGCACGGTCGATGATCCGCGCCAGCCGGCTGACGCAGACATTGAGGAACGCGCCGATGCCCGCAAGCAGGAACACCGGCGCAAGCGCCAGCTGGATGGTCTGCGCGACCTGGCTGACCTGGGGGAGAGGGATCATGGTCATGGCTATGCGGCGACGTTTGCCTCTGCTGTTCCCCGGCGCAGGCCGGGGTCCAGTTCATACGCTGGATCTGGACCCCGGCCTGCGCCTGGGAACACAAGGCCAGACCAAGTCCGACAAATCAAGCCGCGCCCTTGGATGACGGCGTGTTGACGCCCATGGATTTCAGATATTGCTTGATGTTGCGCGCAGCCTGCCGCAGCCGCTGCTCATTTTCGACCATGGCGATGCGCACATAGCCTTCGCCATCTTCGCCATAGCCGACGCCCGGCGCGACCGCGACCTTGGCGTGGGTGAGGAGCTGCTTGGAAAATTCCAGGCTGCCCATATCCTTGAGCGCAGGCGGCAGCGGCGCCCAGCAGAACATGGAGGCCCGCGCCGCCGGGATGTCCCAGCCGGCCCGGCCAAAGCTCTCCACCAGCACGTCGCGGCGCTTGTGGTAGAGCTGGCGGTTCTTCTCGACGATATCCTGCGGCCCGTTGAGCGCGGCGCAGGCCGCCGCCTGAATGGGCGTGAACGCGCCATAGTCGAGGTAGGACTTCACCCGCGTCATCGCCGCGATCAGCTTGCGGTTGCCCACCGCAAAGCCCATGCGCCAGCCGGCCATGGAATAGGTTTTGGAGAGCGAGGTGAACTCGATCGCCACATCCTTGGCGCCCGGCACCTGCAGGATCGAGGGCGTCGGATTGCCGTCGTAATAAAGCTCGGAATAGGCAAGGTCGCTCAGCACCCAGACCTTGTTCTCCTTCGCCCAGGCGACCAGCCGCTCGTAGAAGGCGAGATCCACCGTTTCGGCCGTTGGGTTGGACGGATAATTCACGACCAGGATCGACGGGCGCGGCACGGTGAAGGCCATGGCGCGGTCCAGCGAGCGGAAATAATTCTCGTCCGGCGTTGTCGGCACCGACCGGATTGTCGCGCCCGCGATGATGAAGCCGAAGGTATGGATCGGATAGCTGGGGTTGGGGGCCAGCACCACGTCGCCCGGCTCGGTGATCGCGGTGGCGAGGCTGGCGAGCCCCTCCTTCGACCCCATGGTCACGACGACTTCAGTGTCCGGGTCGATGTCCACGCCGAAGCGGCGGCCATAATAACTGGCCTGCGCCTTGCGCAGCCCCGGAATGCCGCGCGACTGGGAATAGCCGTGCGCGCTCGGCTTCTGCGCCACTTCGATCAGCTTCTGGATGACATGGTCGGGCGGCGGCAGGTCGGGATTGCCCATGCCGAGATCGATAATGTCCTCTCCCGCGGCACGGGCGGCTGCGCGCATCGCATTGACTTCAGCGATGACGTAAGGCGGCAGGCGCTTCATGCGGTAGAATTCTTCGGACATTATTGGGGCTTTCCTGAAAGCTCTCTGTAGGGAATAGTGCGTGGCCCGCCCTTGGCGTGTCACAATCTGGCTATAACCCGCCATCCGGTGACGCGCCAGCGAAAGCGGCGACCGCGTGATGCCAGGAGAAGGAAGGTGGCCATGGATCAATCGAACGTCATGGAACCGCATCTCCCCACGCTAGAACAAATGCAGCAATGGACGCAGGTGATCGGCCGCGCGCAGCAGTTGATGTTGGAGCAGGCGGCCGGGATGACGGGACAGGCACCCCCCTTCGATCCCGAGATCGTCGCCCGCATCCAGACGGGCTTTGCCGATGAAGGACTGGCCCTCTGGCAGCGGTTTCTCGATTCCGGCGGACTGCTGCGCGATACGCCGGAGCCGGCCCCGCCCGGCAGTCCGGCGGCGCGGAAGGACCGGCGCTTTTCCGACCCGGCATGGACGGAGCATCCATTCTACGACCTTGTCCGCCAAAGCTATCTGCTGCTCTCGGATTATCTGACGAAAATGGCCGACGCGGTCGACGGCGTCGATCCGAAGGAGAAAGCCCGGCTGCGCTTCGCCACCGCCGGCCTGCTGGACGCCCTTTCGCCGTCCAACTTCCCGCTCACCAATCCGCAGGTGGTGCAGAAGACGATCGAGAGCGGCGGCGAGAATCTGGTGCGCGGCCTCAAGCACATGCTGGCCGACATGGAGAAGGGCCAGCTGACGCATACCGACGGCACCGCCTTCGAACTCGGCCGCAACATCGCCGCGACGCCGGGAAAGGTGATCCACGAAACGCCGCTCTACCAGCTGATCCATTATGCGCCGTCGACCGATACGGTGCTGGAAACGCCGCTCCTCATCTTCCCGCCCTGGATCAACCGCTTCTACATCCTCGACCTTTCGCCGGAAAAGAGCTTCGTCAAATGGGCGGTGGATCAAGGCCTCAGCGTCTTCCTCGTCTCTTGGAAATCGGCCGACGCATCGATGAAGGACATGGTCTGGGACGATTATATCCTTGGTGGCCAGATCGACGCGATCGATACCGTCCGCGACCTGCTGGGCGTCGAAAGCGTCCACACGATCGGATATTGCGTGGCGGGCACCACGCTTGCCGCGACGCTGGCACTGCTGGCGGCGCGCGGAGAAGCGGACAAGGTGGCAAGCGCGACCTTCTTCACCGCGCAGGTCGATTTCAGCAAGGCAGGGGATCTCGCCCTGTTCGTCGACGACGAGCAGATGAAGCTGGTCGATCAGCTTTCGGCCGGGGGCTTCCTGGACGGACGCTACATGGCCGCGACCTTCAACCTGCTGCGCGGTCGTGACCTCATCTGGAACTATGTGGTCAACAATTATCTGTTGGGGCAGGATTATCCGCCCTTCGACCTGCTCCACTGGAACGGCGACACCACTAACCTGCCGGCGCGCTGGCACCGGGATTATCTGACGCAGCTGTATCGCGACAATCTGCTGGTCGTGCCCGGCGCGATCAGCGTCGCGGGCACGCCCATCGACCTCACGCGCGTGACGACGCCCGCCTATGTCCAGGCGGGGCGGGAGGATCATATCGCGCCGCTGGAAAGCGTCTGGAAATTGACCGAACATTTTGCGGGGCCGATCCGATTCCTTTTGGCGGGTTCGGGCCATATCGCAGGCGTGGTGAATCCGCCTTCGGCCATGAAATATCAATATTGGACCTGCGACGCCAAGCAGGCGACCATCGATGATTTCCTGGCTCATGCGACGGAAACAAAAGGTAGCTGGTGGCCTGACTGGCGCGCCTGGATCGGCGGAATCGACGAGAAAAGCGTGGCGGTGACAGGCGCACGAATCCCCGGCGGGGGCAAGCGAAAAGCGATCGAGGACGCCCCTGGACGCTACGTGAAGCAGCGCTGACCGGCCGGATATTGCCATTTTGTTGCAGTGCACAATAGCGCTTGCAATGACTTAGATTCTTCTGTATTGTGCAGTGCAGCAAACGGAGGAAGGTCATGGCCGTAACCCCGAAGACACCGCGGAAGAGCGCCCGTCCCAAGACCGGGTCGAGCACTATGTCGGCAAGCGAAGCGCTGAAGGCGGCGGAGGCCGCTATCGGCGCAACACCTCAACCGGCGAAGCCCACCCGCAAGCCGTCCGCGCCACGGGTCAAGCGTCCGGAGCCGGTCGCCCCGACCACCCCCGATCCCGTTGCCGTGGTGGCCGCCACCACAGCTGTCGATGCCGCGCCGGAGCCCGTTCCGGACATGGCGCCGACGCCCCTGACAGAGAGCCTGACCAAGGCCGAAGCTGAAGTGACAGCGCCGCTGCCCGCCATAGAAGGAACCACCATGATGAACGACGTTATCGAAACCGGAAAGAAGTTCGCGGAAGACGCCAAGGCGAAGATGGAAACCGCCTATGCCGACTTCAACGAGAAGACCAAGGCCCAAGTCGAGAAGTCGACCAAGGCCATCGAAGAGCTGAGCGACCTTGCCAAGGGCAATGTCGAGGCGCTGGTCGAATCGGGCAAGATCGCCGCCAAGGCGATCGAGACGCTGGGCCAGGAAGCCGTCGATTACAGCCGCAAGAGCTTCGAGAAGGCCACCGCTTCGTTCAAGACCTTCTCGACCGTCAAGACCCCGACCGAATTCTTCCAGCTGCAGAGCCAGCTGCTCTCCAGCAGCTTCGACGAATTCACCAAGGAAGCGGCGAAGAACAGCGAGGCGCTGATCAAGATGGCAGGCGAAGTCGCCCAACCGATCACCGCGCGCGTGACGCTGGTCACCGACAAGGTCAAGTCCCTGGCGGCCTGAGCCTGCCGGACTTTCGACTTCGAGCAAAGGGGCGTTCCTTCCAGCGAAGGAGCGCCCCTTTTCCATGGGTCAAACTGAGGCAGCGCGCGGCGAACCGGGGTTCCGCCCCCTTGCCATGGCGAACCGAATCGCCATATTCTCCCTCATCATGGATAACAGCATCAGCGTATCTTCATGGTCCGTCAGCATGGCGGACCGGGATCAGGACGATCAGGGCGAAGGTCCCGGCGGGCCCAATGTCGGCATCGCCACCCGCACCCGCACCCGCACGAAAAAGCCGTCGCTCTACAAGGTGCTGATGCTGAACGACGACTATACGCCCATGGAGTTCGTCGTCCATGTTCTCCAGAGCTTCTTCCGCATGGACATGGAGGAAGCGACGCGCGTGATGCTCCACGTGCACCAGCGCGGCGTCGGCGTCTGCGGCATCTTCAGCTACGAAGTCGCGGAGACGAAGGTGAATCAGGTGATGGACTTCGCCCGCCAGAATCAGCACCCGCTGCAATGCACGCTGGAGAAGGCGTAGGCCTTCATTGTCTGGTCAGGGCGTAGCGTCTGAGATCGGCGCTCGCACCGTCAGCGAAGTATCCGAGACTGGCTCAATTTTCCGATATTCTGGGGTAGTGGCCGCACCGCCTTGCGGCCGGTTCATTCCCACTCGATCGTGCCGGGGGGCTTGCTCGTATAGTCGTAGACGACGCGGTTGATGCCCTTGACCTCGTTGATGATGCGGGTCGCGACGCGGCTCAGGAATGCGGCGTCGAAGGGGTAGATGTCCGCGGTCATTCCGTCGGTCGAGGTGACCGCGCGCACCGCGCACACATTGTCATAGGTGCGGTAGTCGCCCATCACGCCCACGGTCCGCACCGGCAGCAGCACGGCGAACGCCTGCCAGATCGCGTCATACAGGCCGGCGCTGCGGATTTCCTCCAGATAGATGGCGTCGGCCTTGCGCAGGATGTCGCAGCGTTCCTTGGTCACTTCGCCCGGGATGCGGATGGCAAGGCCGGGGCCGGGGAAGGGGTGGCGGCCGACGAAAATGTCGGGCAGGCCCAGTTCCTTGCCGAGCACCCGAACTTCATCCTTGAACAGTTCGCGCAGGGGTTCGACCAGCTTCATGTTCATCCGTTCGGGAAGGCCGCCGACATTATGGTGCGACTTGATCGTCACCGAAGGGCCGCCGGTGAAGCTGACGCTTTCGATCACGTCGGGGTAGAGCGTGCCTTGCGCCAGGAAGTCGGCGCCGCCAATCTTCGCCGCTTCCTCCTCGAACACGGCGATGAATTCGCCGCCGATGAACTTGCGCTTCTTTTCCGGGTCGGTAAGGCCCGCGAGGCCCCCCAGGAACCGGTCCTCGGCATTTACGTGAACCAGTTTGATGCCATAATGTTCGCGGAACAGGCTCACCACCTGCTCCGCTTCGCCCAGCCGCATCAGGCCGTGATCGACGAACACGCAGGTCAGCTGTTCGCCGATCGCCTCGTGGATCAGCACCGCGGCGACCGCGCTGTCGACGCCGCCGGACAGGCCGCAGATCACGCGCCCGTTGCCAACCTGCTCCCGGATCTCGGCGATCTTGACCTGCCGGAACTCCGCCATCGTCCAGTCGCCGGCGAGGCCGCAGACGTGGCGGACGAAATTGGCGATCAGCTTGCCGCCGTCAGGCGTATGGACGACTTCGGGATGGAATTGCGTGCCGTAGAACTTCCGCTCCTCGTCGGCGATGACCGCGAAAGGCGCGCCGTCCGACACGGCGACGATCTTGAAGCCGGGCGCGAACTTCGTGACCTTGTCGCCGTGGCTCATCCAGACCTGATGCCGCTCGCCAACCTCCCACAGGCCGTCGAACAGCGCGCAGGGTTCCGTCACGGTCAGGAAGGCGCGGCCGAACTCGCCGCCTTCGCCGGTCTCATGACCGGGCCGCACTTCGCCGCCCAGCTGGTGGCTCATCACCTGCTGGCCGTAGCAGATGCCGAGGATCGGCACGCCAGCGTCGAACAGCGCCTGCGGGGCGCGGGGGCTGCCTTCCTCCGGCACGCCGGCGGGCGAGCCGGAAAGGATGATGCCCTTGGGCTTCAGTCGCTCAAACGCCTCGGCGGCGGCGGTGAAAGGCGCGATCTCGGAATAGACGCCCGCTTCGCGCACGCGCCGGGCGATGAGCTGGGTCACCTGGCTGCCGAAATCCACGATGAGGATATTATCCTGAAGGGGCAGCGTCATGGGAATCGCCTTTGGCTTGGATGGAAGGGATTCGCGCCCGGTTAGTCGCCCGCCCCCGATATGTCCAGTTGCGGCGTCGCCCCGCTCTCTGCGCGCCAGCCGATCAGCGCCGCGCCTCCCAGGATCGCCGCCGCGATCAGGAAGGCGCTGCCGATGAAGGGGAGGGTGGGATGCGCGCCCACGGATAGGGAATAGACGGTGCCGAAGAAGAGTGGGGAGGCGATGCCGGCGATCGCGCCGACGCTGTTGTTCGCCCCCTGAAGCTGGCCTTGTTCCGATTCGCTGACATGGCGGGTCATCAGCGCCTGGATGGTCGGCATGGCGAGCCCCCAGAGCGCGTTGGGGAACATGGCGGCGACGAACAGGCCCTGGCTCGGGGCAAGGCCCATCGACGCCACGCCGATCGCGCCGAAGGAGAGGCCGATCACCATCGTCGTGCGGTCACCCAGCCGCTTGACCACTGGCCCGGTGAGCAGGCCCTGCACGCCCATGTCCATGATGCCGACCAGCGCCAGCAGCGCGCCGACCTGCCACGCGCCCCAGCCATAACGGTCCCCGGCATAGAGCACGAAGACGGCGGAGAAGAGGTGATGGGCGAAATAGAGCAGGAAGTTCACCACCGCGAGACTGGACAGTTCGGGATGGGAGCGCAGCAGGCGGAGCGCGCCGAACGGATTGGCTCGCGTCCAGCTGAACCCCATCCGCTTGTCCGGAGCGAGCGATTCGGGCAGCACGAAAAGGCCGTAGAGGAAGGCGAGGCCCGACAGCGCCGCCGCCGCCCAGAAGGGAGCGCGCAGGGAGACTTCCCCCAGCACGCCGCCGATCAGCGGGCCGGCGACGAAGCCCGCGCTGAACGCCGCGCCGATCAGGCCATAGCCCTTTGCTCTGCCTTCCGGCGGGGTGATGTCGGCCATATAGGCGAAGGCGGAGGTGAAGCTGGACGAGGTCACGCCCGCGAGGATGCGGCCAAGGGCCAGCCACCAGAGATTGGGGGCGAGCGCCATCAGCACATAATCGAGCGCAAGGCCGGCGACCGACACGAGGATGACCGGACGCCGGCCGTAGCGGTCCGAGAGCGATCCGATGACGGGTGAGCAGAGAAACTGCATCCCGGCCCAGAGCGCGACGAACAGGCCGTTCCACATGCCGGCCGACGCGCTGGAGCCCGACAGGGTTTCGATCAGCTGGGGCAGTACCGGGATGACGATGCCCATCGACATGACGTCGAGCAGCGCCGTCACCAGGATGAAGGCGATCGCGGCGGTGCGGCGGGGGTGCGGCGAGGCGGACATGGGAAAGGAGCTAGCCTGCGGGGCGGCGGAAGGAAAGGATCTAGCCCTGCTTTCCGAAGTTCACACCGACGTTGCCCGGAAAAGCGCCGAATCCGGCACGAAGCGTCCTCAAAGCGCCGCGGACGCCTCACCGAAGCGCTCGCGAAGCCTTCCCGACGCGTCCCATCCTATCGGCCCGCGTCAGCGGGAGGCGACGTCGCGGCTCAGATAGACCTGGGCGACGCGGCCGTCCTTCATCGCGCAGGTGAAGCGATGGGTGGTTCCGCCGGTCGCGCGATAGCTGGTGCGGCTTTCCACTTCGCCGTCGATATTATAGGCGCCCGAGCCTGTGGGGCGAGGAGTGTCGATATGGCGCACCTCGGCATAGCCGGCCTGCTGGCGCTGCGCCTCGTCCCGCGCCGCGAGCGCGCAGGCGTCCGTCAGCGCGTCGTCGCGGCCATTGGCGTCCGCGATGTCGGAAAAGTCTGCGTCGTCGCGCGCCGGGCCTTCGTCATGCGAAGGCGGGTTGCTCTGCACGTCCGCACCATAATCGGTGCCGTCGCGCGGCGGCGGCGCATTATCATCATAGGAGCGGTCGTTCCCCTGCGCTTGCTGCGCCTTCTTGTCCTTCGCCATGGAGGAGGCGGCGATGGCGACCGCGCCAACGAGCGCCGCGACGCCGATCGCGTCGCCCACGCCGAAACCGTCGCCGCGGCGATGATGCCGATCCCAGCCACCACGGCCCCAGCCGCCGCCATAGCCATAGCGGGGCTGTGCCTGCGCCGCGCCGATGCTGCCCATCAACAGACCCGCGCCTACCAGCGCTCCGGTCATCCAGCGTGCCTTGGTCCCGATCATGCGCGTTCCTCCTGCGTCGGCCGTCTGTAGCGCCGCCGGGCTGTCCGGCGGCTGAACGGCGTCAGTCGGGCCTCGCCCCGATGGCAAGGCCGGTGAAGCGCGCGGCGAACGCGTAGCTGTCGGCCATTTCCTCGATCAGCTTGTCGATGGGCTTGCCGGTGCCATGGCCCGCCCGCGTTTCCACCCGCAGCAGCCGGGGCCTGGCGCCAAGGTCCACGGCCTGGAGCGCGGCGGCATATTTGAAGCTGTGCGCCGGTACGACCCGGTCGTCCGTGTCCGCCGTGGTGACGAGGATCGCGGGATAATCCTTGCCCGCCAAAATATTGTGATAAGGCGAATAGGCGTAGAGGAGGGGGAAGTCGCGGGCGTTGTCGGGCGATCCATAATCGTCCACCCAGTAGCGGCCCGCGGTGAAGCGGTCGAAGCGCAGCATGTCCATCACGCCCACCGCCGGCAACGCCGCCTGGAACAGGTCGGGCCGCTGGTTCACCACCGCGCCGACCAGCAGCCCGCCATTGGAGCGCCCCTCGATCGCCAGCCCGTCGCGTGGGGTGAAGCCATTGGCCTTCAGCCACTCGCCCGCCGCGATGAAATCGTCGAACACATTCTGCTTGTTCGCGCCGCGCCCCGCCTCATGCCAGGCCTTGCCGAACTCGCCGCCGCCGCGCAGATTGGCGATGGCATAGACGCCCCCCTGTTCCAGCCACGCCATGCGCGTTGCCGAATAGCCGGGCGTCAGGCTGATATTGAAGCCGCCATAGCCATAGAGAATGGTCGGCGCGGCGATGGCGCGGTCGGCCAGGGTCTTCTTGCGCAGGATGGTGATGGGGATCATCGTCCCGTCCTTCGAAGGGTAGGCGCGCTGCTCCACCCCGTAATTGTCCGGGTCGAAGGGCAGGTCGGGTTCGGCGAAGAGCTGGCTCTGCCGGGTCGCGGTGTCGAAGCGGTAGATGCTGGCGGGCGTGACGAAGCCGGAAAAGCTGAAGAAGGTTTCGGGATCGCCGTCGCGTCCGGCAAATCCTGCCGCCGTACCATAACCGGGCAGCGGCACGTCGCCGACCTTGCGCCCGTCCAGTTCCACCAGTTCCGCGACCGTCTGCGCATCGCTCATATAGGCCAGGATCAGGCGATTGCCGACGAGCGATCCGCCGGCAAGCGTCTCCCTGCGCTCGGCGATCAGCGGCCTCGGGCGGCGGCGCGGGCGGGCCGCATCCAGCGTCACTACGCGCAGGCGCGGCGCTTGGAAGTCGGTGATGAAATAGAGGGTGGTGCCGCGGCTGCCGATCAGCCGCCAGTCGTTCGTCGGCCCCCTGACCAGCAGCCGGGGGCGAACCGCGCCGCCGGTGAGTTCGGCGACATGGACTTCGCGGCGGGGGTCGATCCCTTCGAAACTGTTGATGATGAGCCAGCGGCCATCGCTGGTCACCTGCGCCTGGTGGCTGAGCCCCGGTCGGTCGGGCGTGGCGTAGATCAGCTGGTCCTGCGACTGGGGCGTGCCGATGCGGTGATAGTAAAGCTGCTGGTCGCGGTTGGCGGAGCGATAGGCTTCGCCTTCCTCGGGCGCGGGGAAGCGGGAATAGAAGAAGCCTTCGCTGCGGCCATCCCAGGCGATCTGGGAGAATTTGACCCAGCGCAGTTCGTCGTCGAGCATGTGCCCGCTTTCGACGTCCATCAGCCGCAGCGTGCGCCAGTCGCTGCCAGCTTCCTGCACCGCATAGGCGAGGCGGCGGCCATCGGGGGAGGGCGCCCATTCCGCCAGCGCCAGTCCCCCGTCCTTCGCCCAGTCGTTGGGATCGAGCAGCAGGCGCTGGCCGCCGTCCAGCCCGTCGCGGACATAGAGCGGCGTCTGGTTCTGAAGCCCCTTGTTATAGCCGTAGAAATAGCGCCCGCCCGCCTTCCGGGGCAGCGTGTAGCGGCCATGCGACAGCAGCGCCCGCATCCGCGCCTTGAGCGCGTCGCGGCCGGGCAGCGCATCGACATAGCGGCGGGTGAGCGCATTTTCCCGCGCCACCCAATCGGCCACCGCCGGGTCGGCGCGCAGATCGTTTTCCAGCCAGCGATAGGGATCGGCGACCTTCACGCCGAAATGATCCTCCACCAGATCCTGCCGGGGCGTGGCGGGATAGGCGAGCGCCGCCTTGCGGTCTCCGCCCGCGTCGATGGCCGCATTGTCCGGCGCGGCAAGGGCGCTGGCAGGGCCGGAAAGGGGGAGACAACAGGCCACTGCCAGCAGCAGCGGCAGGAACGGGGCGGCGCGCATCCTCTTGTCTTTTTAACTCTTGTCAAAAGCGAACAGGCCGCAGCTCTAATGAGCCGCGGCCTGTCGGTAAAGCGTCCAGTCCCGTAAGACGGGACCGGTTCGGATCAGGCGTCTTCCAGCTCGTCCGCGTCGGCGCCCTGGACCGGACCGCTGTCCTGACCCTTGGCATCGACGTCGCGATCGACCAGTTCGATGATCGCGATCGGCGCGGCGTCCGACGCGCGGAAGCCCGCCTTGATGACGCGGGTATAGCCGCCGTCGCGGTCCTTGTAGCGCTCGGCCAGGACGTCGAACAGCTTGGTCAGCTGCGCGTCGTCCTGCAGGCGCGACTGGGCCAGGCGACGGTTGGACAGGCCACCCTTCTTGGCGAGGGTGATCAGCTTTTCGACGTAGGGACGCAGTTCCTTCGCCTTGGCGGTGCCGGTCAGGATCTGCTCATGCTTGATGAGCGAGGCCGCCAGGTTGCGGAGCAGGGCGGTGCGATGACCGGCGCTGCGCTGGAGCTTACGATGACCAACCTTGTGACGCATATCTCTTTCCTTCGTTCGTTAAGGGGCCGTGTGAGGTACCCCAGACCAGGCGACCGTTGGAGGTCGTCGCCCATTCACCTTCTTCCCGAACCGCGACGGACCGGCATGGGAGTATATCCCATGCCGTCAGTCGATGCGAAGCACCGCTGGCCGCTCGTTCGCGTTCGCGTTGCGAACCGCCGCGCTGCTGCGCTGCGCCGCTCGCTCCGACTTAGCCCAGCAGCTCCTGTTCGAGCTTCTTGGCCATTTCCTCGATATTTTCCGGCGGCCAGCCGGGGATGTCCATTCCTAAGCGCAGGCCCATGGACGACAGCACTTCCTTGATTTCGTTCAGCGACTTGCGGCCGAAATTGGGGGTGCGCAGCATCTCGGCCTCGGTCTTCTGGACCAGATCGCCGATATAGATGATGTTGTCGTTCTTGAGGCAGTTGGCCGAGCGGACCGACAGTTCCAGTTCGTCCACCTTCTTGAGCAGGTAGCGGTTGATCTGGTTGGTGTCGCTTTCGCCTTCCGACGACGCGGCGGCCGCGGCATGAGTGGCCGAAGGGCCGGCGGCGGGCAGCGCGTCCTCGAAATGAACGAACAGCTGGAGCTGGTCCTGCAGGATGCGCGCGGCATAGGCGACCGCGTCTTCCGGCGTGACGGTGCCATCGGTCTCGACGGTCAGCGACAGCTTGTCATAGTCCAGTTCCTGGCCGACGCGGGTGTTGTCCACCTTGTAGGCGACCTGGCGCACCGGCGAGTAGAGCGCATCGACCGGGATGAGGCCGATCGGCGCATCGGCCGGGCGGTTGGCGACGGCGGGCACATAGCCCTTGCCGACGTCGGCGGTCAGTTCCATGTTGAGCGTCGCGCCCTGGTCCAGGTGGCAGATCACCAGGTCCGGGTTCATCACTTCGATGTCGCCCACGACGCTGATGTCGCCGGCCTTCACCACGGCGGGGCCGGTGGCGGAAAGCTGAAGCCGCTTGGGGCCTTCGCCTTCCATCTTCAGCGCGACCTGCTTGATGTTGAGGACGATGTCGGTCACGTCCTCGCGCACGCCGGCGAGCGACGAGAATTCATGCAGGACGTTCTCGATCTTGATCGAGGTGACCGCCGCGCCCTGAAGCGAGGACAGAAGAACCCGGCGCAGCGCGTTGCCGAGCGTCAGGCCGAAGCCGCGCTCCAGCGGCTCGGCGACGAAGGTGGCCTTGCGCCGACCGTCGCCCGAAGCCTTGATCTCGAGGCTGTTGGGCTTCTTCAATTCCTGCCAGTTCTTCATGTTGACAGTCATGTATTTCCCCTGGGGATGGGCCGGAACGCTTGTATATCCTGCACCCGACAGGACGTTCCGGCGATGCAAACGGGCAAAGGGGCGACGCGTCCGCCGCCCCGAAACACGCGCTGCGCGTCGTTAGACGCGGCGGCGCTTGGACGGACGGACGCCGTTGTGCGGGATCGGCGTCACGTCGCGGATGGAGGTGATGTGGAAGCCCACGGCCTGCAGCGCGCGCAGGGCCGATTCGCGGCCCGAACCCGGGCCCTTCACTTCGACTTCCAGGGTGCGCACGCCATGTTCGGCGGCCTTGCGGCCGGCGTCTTCCGCGCACACCTGCGCGGCATAGGGGGTCGACTTGCGGCTGCCCTTGAAGCCCATCATGCCGGCCGAGGACCAGCTGATCGCATTGCCCTGGGCGTCGGTGATGGTCACCATCGTGTTGTTGAAGCTGGCGTTGACGTGCGCGACGCCGGCCGAGATGTTCTTGCGCTCGCGCCGCTTGATGCGCTGGGGTTCGCGTGCCATTTTGCTCTATCCTACTGAAATCTTGTGATGCTGGAGGCCGCGCCCAAGGAGGGCTGCCTCCGGCGGAGAAGAAGACGAAACAGTCCCCCGGACTGTTTCTTACTTCTTCTTGCCGGCGATCGGCTTCGCCTTGCCCTTGCGGGTGCGCGCATTGGTATGGGTGCGCTGGCCGCGGACCGGCAGGCCCTTGCGATGACGCAGGCCGCGATAGCAGGCCAGGTCCATCAGGCGCTTGATGTTCATCGCGGTCTCGCGACGCAGGTCGCCCTCGACGGTCAGGTCGGCGTCGATGGCTTCGCGGATCTGCAGGACTTCGGCGTCCGACAGGTCCTGAACGCGGCGGCTGTGGTCGATGCCCAGCTTGTCAGCGAGATCGACGGCGGTCTTGCGGCCGATGCCGTGAATGTAGGTGAGCGCGATGATCACGCGCTTGTTGGTCGGGATGTTGACACCCGCGATACGTGCCATGGTAATCTTTTCTCCTGCTCCACAGGGCGGACGGGCCACCCTATCTCAAAGCGTCAGGACCGGGCTTCCTTGGCATGGAAAAACGGCCAAATTCATGTCCCCCAGGACGCAAAAAAGACGGCCGGTGCAGGAAGCACCGCCGCTCGCCAGCGTCTTGGGGAGGGCCGCCAATAGCGAGTCGGCGGAAATGTGTCAATCGCCCTGCGGCGGCCCGTCGGCAGGAGCAGGAGGATGCGTCAGTGCATCACGTCGATCTCCAGTTCGCCTTCGTCCTGTCCGTCCCAATAATGGGCGCGTTCGGCATGGACGTGGATCATCACGAGGCCCGGCGTGTCGGCACCCTGATCGAACCAGGCCTCCAGGTCCGGGTTCCAATGATCGTCGAACCGGCTGCGGTCGCGGATCAGATCGGCCCGGCCTTCCAGCGCGATGAACAGCGGCCGCTGACCGAACAGGCCGCTCTTGCCGTGGAAGGACAGGCTGACGCGGGGGTCGCGCTCTATGTCGCGCACCATCAGCGTGTCTTCGGTCGTGAAATAGAAGGAGTCGCCGCCATGGGCGACATCATGGTTGTTGCTCATCGGCCGGGCGCCGATATGCCCGTCCTCCGTGTGCGTGGACAGCATCGCAAAGTCGATCTGCTGCATCTTTTCCGCCAGGCTGGCGAGGGTGTGCTGCGTCATGCGTCTCTCCTTTCCACTATCTGTCCCTAACGCAGGATAGGGCGAGTCGGGTTCCGTCCAAGAGGATTCGACAGGGGAAGGAGAAGAACATATCATGAACATATCCCGTCGAGTCGGAGCATGCCGCCATGCACAATCGCCTTCAGCCCCTCTACCGGGCCTTCTACGCTATCAAGCCGCCGGAGCGGATCGCACGGCAGATCGATCATTTCGCCGACACGCTTGATCCGATAGCCGATCGCGTTCCTGCGGAGCATCAGCATGTCACGCTTGGCATCACCACGGACGCGCCGGTCTATCCCTATGAGCTTATCAAGGCTCTGCGGCGGGCCGGTGTCGGCATTCGGGCCGAGCCGTTCGATCTGACGCTCGACCGGCTCAGCATCGGCGGGCGATCGGCGGCGTTGCGGCCCGCGCGGGCAGTTCCGGGCCTCAGCGCGCTGCGGCAGGAAATCGTCCGCGCGATGCAGGTGGCTGGGGCGACGGCGCGGCCCGGCTGGACCTTCAGCCCGCACCAGACGCTCTTCTACCGCGACGGCCGCCCGGATCAGCGCGCGGTGCCGGGCTTTGGCTGGCGGGTTGAGGAAGTGGTGCTGATCTGCAGCCATGTCGGGCGGACAAGGCACGAGATCGTGGGGCGATGGCCGCTGATCGGCGCCGCCCAATATCGGCTGCTGTGAAGGGTCAGCGCTTGCGGACGAATTCCGCGCGTAGCACCAGTCCCTTGATGCCGTCATAGCGGCAATCGATTTCCTGAGGATCGCCGGTCAGGCGGATCGCCTTGATGAGCGTGCCGCGCTTCAACGTCTGGTTCGCGCCCTTTACGGTCAGATCCTTGATCAGGGTCACCTGATCGCCGTCGGTCAGCAGATTGCCAACCGCGTCCCGCACCTCGACCATGCCGGCGGATTCGGTGCGCGAGGCGGCCTCCGCCGCGCTGATCCATTCGCCGCTGGCTTCGTCATAGACATAGTCGTCGTCGGCCATCGTCTGCCCCCTCAGCCCTGCGTCACGCTTTGCAGTACGGCGGCGCGCAGTTCGGGGAGGCCCATGCCCTTTTCGCTCGACGTGGCGATGATGTCGGGATGGGCGGCGGGGCGCTTGCGGATGGCGTCGGCGGTGGCGGCGGTGACGGCGGCAAGCTCGCTCGCCTTGATCTTGTCGGTCTTTGTGAGGACGATGCGGTAGCTCACCGCAGCGGCGTCCAGCATGTCGAGCATGTCGTTATCGACATCCTTGATGCCGTGGCGGCTGTCGATCAGCACCAGCGTCCGTTTGAGCGCCGCGCGCCCGCGCAGATAGTCGTTCACCAGGAAGCGCCACTTCTTCACCATGTCGCGCGGCGCCTTCGCATAGCCATAGCCCGGCATGTCGACGAGGCGGAAGCGCAGCGGATCGCCCACATCGAAGAAGTTGAGTTCCTGCGTGCGGCCCGGCGTGTTGGACGTGCGGGCGAGGCCGTTGCGGTTGGTGAGCGCGTTCAGCAGCGAGCTTTTGCCCACATTGGATCGCCCGGCGAACGCCACTTCGTTCACCGCCATGTCGGGCAGGAATTTGAGGTCCGGCGCGGACTTGAGGAAGGCGATGTGCCCGGCAAAGAGCCTGCGCGCTTCCTCGATGAGGTCGGGGTCGGGTTGGTCGGTCACTCAAAAATCCGATCGGAGGGCCTGGGCTACTTCGCCGTCGCCGTCGTGTTCAGCACGGGATGGCGGCGGTAAAGCCACCATTGCTGCGCCATCGACAGGCAGTTGTTGGTGATCCAGTAGACCAGCAGGCCCGCCGCGAAGGGCGCCATGATGAACATCATCATCCACGGCATGATCGAAAAGACCTGCTGCTGCATCGGGTCCATCTGCGCCGGGTTGAGCTTGAACTGGAAATACATGGAGATGCCGAGCAGCAGCGCCAGCACGCCGATCGCCAGGAAGGACGGGGGCGTGAAGGGCAGCAGGCCGAAGAGATTGAGGATATGCAGGGGATCGGGCGCGGACAGATCCTTGATCCACAGCACGAACGGCTGGTGCCGCATCTCGATCGTCAGCTGCAGCACCTTGTACAGGGCGAAGAAGATCGGGATCTGGATGAAGATGGGCAGGCAGCCGGCGAGCGGGTTCACCTTCTCCGCCTTGTACAGCTCCATCATTTTGACCTGCAACTGCTGCTTGTCGTCCTTATATTTCTCCTGCAGCGCCTTCATCTTGGGCTGCACCGCGCGCATCGCCGCCATGCTGGCGAACTGGCGCTGGGCGACGGGGAACATCAGCGCGCGGACCACGAAGGTCAGGCAGATGATGGCGACGCCGAAATTGCCGATATGTTCGAACAGCCAGTGGAGCAGCGCGAAGATCGGCTTTTCGAACCAGTAGAACCAGCCCCAGTCGATCGCCCGGTCGAACAGCGGAACGCCCGCATCCTGATAGGCTTCGAGCGTCTTCACTTCCTTGGCGCCCACGAACAGGCGCAATGTCTGCGTCGCGGCCTTGCCCGGCGCGACCATCGTCTGTGCGAGGGCGGCGTCGGCCTGATATTGCGTGCCCGCGCCCTTGCGGAACTGGCCCGCGAAATCGGCGTCGGCGGCAGGGACGAGGGCGGAGAGCCAATATTTGTCGGTGAAGCCGATCCAGCCGCCCTTGGACTGGAAGCTCTGGGTCGATGGCCCCTTGTCCAGATCCTTGTAGTTTACGTCATAATTGGCCGCGCCGTTGAACACGCCCATCGGCCCGACATGGATGGTCCAAGTGTCGGGATCCTTGGGAACGCCGAGGCGGCTGATATAACCATAGGGCTTCACCCCGACCGCGCCCCTGCCGCTGTTGGACAGCTTCTGCGCGGCGGTGATCATGTAATTCTGATCGACCGTCAGGCGAATCTCGAATAGCTGGCCCGCGCCGTTGTTCCAGCTCAGGGTGACAGGGCTGGTGGGCGTCAATTCCTTGCCGCTGGCGGTCCAGACCGTATCCTTGTTCGGGGTCTTCAATCCTTCGCCCTGCCAGCCGAAGCCGGCGAAATAGGCGTCCTGCGTGCCCGAGGGGCTGTAGAGGCGGACGTCGGGCGAATCCTTGGCAATGGTTTCCTTATAGGTCGGCAGCACGATGTCGTCGATGCGCGCGCCCTTGAGGTTGATCGAGCCGGCCAGCTTGGGCGTGCGGATGGGGATGCGCGGGCTTTCCCGCAGCACCGCCGTGCGGTCGCGGATCACGACCGGGCCGTCGGCCGCATCGGTGCCGGGCGCAGCGACGGGCGTCGTCTTGCCGCCCTCGATCTTCGTCGCGGGCGGATTGGCCGCCGGGAAAACATAGCGCGACACATAGGGCCAGCCGAACAGGATCGCCGCGGTCAGCAGCACCGCCAGGATGATATTCTTCTTGTCGTCCACGTCTGTTCGGCTCCGCCGTCTGGTGATCTTGTCTGTCAGGGAACCGGATCGTAGCCCGAACCGCCCCATGGGTGGCATCGCATTAGCCGCTTGAACCCCAGCCAGCTACCCTTGATCGCGCCATATTTGCGCACCGCCCCAATTGCATATTCCGAACAGGATGGCGCGTAGCGGCAGGTGGGGGGCAGGATGCGCGAGGGACCGAGCTGCCAGCCGCGCGCGAGCAGGATGAGGAGGCGGCCGATCACGGCCTGGGCCCGACAGGGGTTTGGGGTGCCCTGGGTCCGCGTCCGCGGCCATGATGGGGCCGTGCGTCGCGCGGCGGACCCGGCTCGCGGCTCATGACCTTGCCGAGCGCCTTGGCAAGTTCGGCCCGCAACTGGGAAAAGTCGCGCTCGATCCCGCCATCGCGGCCGATCAGCACATGGTCCGCTCCGGCGATGCCGTGAACGGGCAGCAATTCGCGGGCCAGGACGCGAAAACGGCGCTTCATCCGATTGCGGATGACAGCGCCGCCAACTTTCTTGGTCACGGTGATGCCGTATCGCATCGCCGGATCGCCGTCGCCGCGCTCACGCACCAGCAAGACGAAGCCCGGCATGGGGGCGCGGCGTCCGCGATTCGCCGCCAGAAAATCTGCGCGCCGGACCATCATGGCCGGCGCGGCAGGCTTTTCCAGAGATGGAATCAGGCGCTCAGGCTCTTGCGGCCGCGCGCGCGGCGGGCGCGAATCACGTTGCGGCCGCCGGGCGTCGCCATGCGGGCGCGGAAACCGTGACGGCGCTTCCGAACCAGATTGCTCGGCTGAAAGGTGCGCTTCATCGTTCATTCCTCAAGACAAATAACAAGAATCGGGCGTGACGAAAAAGGGCCGCTTGTGCAGCGGCCGCTTGGGTCAGGGGGCGTCCGATAGGGAAAGGGCCGGGGGAAGTCAATGGGCGAGCGGCCCGATCCCCACTCTACTTGCCCCGCGCCGCCGCCACGCCTTCCTTGAGCGCGTCATAGCCGACCGCGCCGTTCAGCACCTGATCGCCGATGACGAAGGTGGGCGTGCCGCTCGCCTGCAATTTCTGCGCGAGCGCGATGTTGGACGCGATTTCGGCGTCATATTTGTTCGATGCGATCGCGGCTTCCGCCTCGGACTTTGTGATGCCGGCGCGTGCGGCGGCGGCGACGATGGTGTCGCGCGTCACCTTGCCCGCGCCATAGAGCGCTTTGTGGTAAGCCATATATTGGCCGCGTTCGGCGGCGAGCAGCGACACCTTGGCCGCCTCGCCGCTTTCGTCCGACAGGATCGGCAGTTCGCGATAGACGATCTTCACCTTCGCGTCGGAGCCGACCAGCTTCGCCAGGTCGGGCAGCGAGGCGCGGCAATAGCCGCAGGCATAGTCGAAAAATTCGACCACGGTAACGTCGGCGTTCGGCGCGCCTTCCCATGCGCCTGCATAGGGCTTCTCGATCGCGCTGCGGCTGCTCTCGATCGTGCTCGACATCCGCTTGGCCTGCAGCTTCTCGACCGCCTGCGGGATGATTTCGGGATGCTCCAATATATAGTCGTGAACGATCTTCTCGATCGCGGCCTTGTCGGTTGGACTCACGGCGGCGGGCGCCTGTACGGCGAGGGCGGCGCCGGCGGCGGCCGCGAGGAAGGCGAAACCGCCAAGGGTCATCTGCATGGTCCTGTTGGAAAGGGCGGCGCGAAAGCTCGGCCGGTTGTCATCGGTCATCTTTATCGTTTCTTCCGCTGCTGCTCGATCGCAGCGCGCGAGACCATGGCGATATCCTGCGCCCGCAGATAGTCAACCGTGCCGGGCTTCAATCCCTGCATCGCCGCGTCCGCGCTGCGCAGCGCCATCTGGTCCTGCCCGATCATCGAATAGCGTTCCGCCGTGGCGAGCGCCGCGCGGGGCGTGTCGCCGCGCCGCTCATAGACGACACCCAGCTGATACCAGGCGAAGGGATTTTCCCGGTCGCGCTGGACCGCGAGGCGCAGCACCTGTTCGGCTTCGGCGAAGTTCGCCTCATCCTCGCTGGCGATGAGGGCGTGGGCGAGCAGGGTGGAAATGAGCGGCTGGTTGGTGAGCTTCACCGCCTCGCGCAGCGGCGCGATCGCCTCCACCGGCTTGCCGCTCTCCAGCAGGATCTGGCCCTTCAACTCCAGGAAATAGGGATCGTGGGGCAGTGCGGCGAGGAGCGCGTCCGCCTCCGCCAGCGCGCGGTCGGGGTAGGCGCTCTTGTGCCAGGCATAGGCGCGCGCATAATGGGCGGGGATCGACTGGTCGCTTTCGGGATATCTTTGTAATGTTTGGGGCGGCTCCGACGCGAAGCCGATCAGCTTCGCCTTGATCCGCTCGAACCGCTTTTCCAGATAGGGGTCGGGGGGCCGGTTCCACGCCGGATCGGGCTCATAGACCTCGCGCAGCACCTGGATGCGCTCGCCCGACAGGGGGTGGGTGCGGCCGTAGCTGTTGTCCTGCGGGATGGCGAGGCGATATTCCTGGTTCTGCAGCTTCTTGAAGAATTCCAGGCTTCCCCGGCCGCTGATGCCGGCGGTGTGGAGATAGCGCGCGCCCGCCAAGTCGGCGGAGCTTTCCTGCGCGCGGGAGAAGGCGAGGAACTTGCTCATCGCCGCCTGCTGGCCAAGTCCCATGAGGCCCATGCCCGCCTCGCCCGCGCCGCCCGCGATCGCCGCCGCGCCGAGAACGAGGCTCAGCAGGGTAATGCCGGTCGCTTCCTTGATCCCTTCGCCCGAGCGGATGACATGCCCGCCCTCGATATGGCCCAGTTCGTGCGCGACGACGCCCTGCAACTGGTTCACATTGTCGGCCTGCGCGATCAGGCCGCTATGCACCCACACATATTGGCCGCCCGCGACGAAGGCGTTGATCTCCGGATCGTTGATGACCAGCACCTGCACATTGCGCGGCTCCATGCCGGCGGCCTTCACCAGCGGACCCGACATATCGGCCATGAAGGCCTCGGTCTCCGCATCGCGCAGGATCTGCTGAGCGAGGGCGGGACGGGCCATCAGCGCCAGCGAGGCCAGCGTGAGGGCGAGAAACTGCAACAGGCGAGCCATCGGGCGAAAGCCATGCCTGCACGCAACTGAACCTGCCGTGAAGGCGGCAGAAACGAAAGGCGCCGCTGCGCGCCGGATCGAACCGGACATGCAGCGGCGCCTGATCATCGCGAGAGTAGCCCGGCTTACTGGCCGAAGGTGCGCTGCCACCAGCCGCGACGCGGGGCTCCGTCGGCCGTCTCGGCTTCGGCGTTGGCGGGGATGTCGTCGTTGACCGCGACATCCGCATTGGCCTGCGGCGCGGGTTCGGCGGACGCGTCTTCCGGCGCGGCCGCGGTGACGGCGTCGGTGCCCTCTACCTCGCTGGCGACGGCCTTCTTGCGGCGCGCGCGCTTGGGCTTGGCGGGGACTTCGGCTTCGGCAGCCGGTTCCGGCGCAGCTTCTGCGACCTGCGCTACCGGCTCCGCATCCGTTCCCTCGGTTTCGGCCGTTGCCTTCTTGCGTCGGCTGCGCTTGGGCTTTGCGGGCGCTTCCTCGGCGGCCGGCGCGGCGGGCGTCGGCTCAGTCACCACTTCTGCCACGACCTCAGTCGGCGCTTCGGCGGCTTCCGCAACCGGGGCCGCGTCCGCCTTGCCCTTGCGGGCACGGGGGCGACGACGGGTCTTGGGCGCGCCCTCGGCGGGGGCTTCCGCTGCGTCATCGACGGGAGCAGCCTCCACCGCTTCGGCGACAGGCTCGGACGGTTCGGCGTCCGTAGCTTCGCCCTGCGCGGTCACGGCATCCTCGCCGCCTTCGCCACCTTCGCGACGGCGACGGCCACCGCGACGGCCACGCCGGCCGCGACGACGCGCGCCGCCTTCTTCCTCGTCCTTGGCTTCGGCCATGGTTTCGACAGCGGTTTCCTCGGCGTCTTCGTCCGCTTCGGCCTCTTCGCCAGCCTCGTCCGTTTCAGCGGACTCGGTCGTTTCATCGGCGCGGTTCTCGTCGCGCTGGCCGCCGCGACGGCGGCGACGACGGCGGCGACGGCGGCCGCCTTCGCGCTCCTCGCCCTGCTCGCCACGCTCCTCGCGCGCGGTTTCGGCCTCGGCCACCTCGGCTTCTTCTTCCTCTTCCTCCTCCTCGATCAGGTCGAGATCATCCTCTTCGACCGGGAGGGGGGTGTAGTCGACGACGCGCTCGGGCCGGGGGCCGCTCGCTTCCACCGACATGCGCGCGCCCTCGATCTCGCCATCGGGCAGGATTTCGATGCGCACGCCATAGCGCTGCTCGATCTCGTCGAGTTCGCGGCGCTTGTTGTTGAGGACGTAGAAGGCCGCTTCCTGGCTGGCGCGCAGCGTGATGATGCTGCCGCGACCCCGCGCCGCCTCTTCCTCCAGCATGCGCAGTGCGCCGAGGCCGGCCGACGATGCGGTGCGGACGAGGCCGGTGCCTTCGCAATGCGGGCACTGGCGGGTCGAGGCTTCCAGCACGCCGGTGCGCAGCCGCTGCCGGCTCATTTCCATGAGGCCGAAGCCGGAGATGCGGCCGACCTGGATGCGGGCGCGATCGTCCTTCAGCGCCTCCTTCATCGCCTTCTCGACCTTACGGATGTTGGAGTTCATCTCCATGTCGATGAAGTCGATGACGACGAGGCCGGCCATGTCGCGCAGTCGGAGCTGACGGGCAATCTCGCGCGCGGCTTCCAAATTGGTGGCGACGGCGGTCTGCTCGATGCCATGTTCGCGCGTGGAGCGGCCCGAGTTGATGTCGATCGACACCAGCGCCTCGGTCGGGTTGATGACGAGATAGCCGCCTGACTTCAGCTGCACGACCGGATTGTACATCGCTGCCAGCTGGTCCTCCACGCTCGCGCGCTGGAACAGGGAAATGGGGTCGGCATATTGCTTCACCCGGCGCACATGGCTGGGCATCAGCAGCTTCATGAAGTCGCGCGCGGCGCGATAGCCCTCCGCGCCCTCCACGATCACTTCCTCGATATCCTTGTTGTAGATATCGCGGATCGCGCGCTTGATGAGGTCGCTGTCATTGTGGATCAGCGCCGGCGCGTCGGACTTCAGCGTCTTTTCTCGGATTTCGTCCCACAGGCGGGCGAGATAGTCGAAGTCGCGCTTGATTTCCGGCTTGGTGCGCTGGAGCCCGGCGGTGCGGACGATGCAGCCCATGGAAGAGGGCAGCGCCATTTCCGCGATGATCGACTTCAAGCGCTTGCGGTCCGCCGCGTTGCTGATCTTCCGGCTGATGCCGCCGCCATGCGACGTGTTGGGCATCAGCACGCAATAGCGACCGGCGAGGCTGAGATAGGTGGTCAGCGCCGCGCCCTTGTTGCCGCGCTCTTCCTTGACGACCTGGACCAGCAGCACCTGGCGGCGCTTGATCACGTCCTGGATCTTGTAGCGGCGGCGCAGCGCCATGCGCTTGCGGCGCAGTTCGTCCGCGGCCTCGTCGCCGCCGCGTCCGCCCTTGCGGCGGCCGGCCTTCTGCGGGGCGTCGCCCTCGGCACTCTCTTCCGCGGCTTCCTCATCGTCATGATGATGGGTGGCTTCGACGACTTCGACGCCGTCCTCGCCATGATGATCCTCGTCATCATCGTCGTCATAATCGGCGCGCAGCGCGGCCTCTTCCTCGGCATGCGCGCGTTCCTCGCGCAGCAGCGCCTCGCGGTCCTCGCGCGGGATCTGGTAATAGTCGGGATGGATTTCGCTGAAGGCCAGGAAGCCGTGGCGGTTGCCGCCATAATCGACGAACGCCGCCTGCAGCGACGGTTCGACCCTGGTTACCTTGGCGAGATAGATATTGCCCTTGAGCTGCTTGTGCTCGGCCGATTCGAAGTCGAACTCCTCGATCCGGTTACCTTTGACGACCGCGACCCGGGTCTCTTCCCGGTGGCGCGCATCGATCAGCATACGCATTGTCATTTATGAGTCTCCGGCGTGATCGGGCTGCGGCGCTGGGCCGCGCCGTCACGCGATAGTGAAGGGACGGCCGCGCGCGCGCCGAGGGGCGCTGGGCTTGCGGGATCGTCCGGTTTGAAAGGAAAAGTGTCGTGTCTGCTGCGTCGGCAGGGCCGGACCATGCGCCGAGCCTCTCCATCCACGCCGCTGCGCCCGGAACCGGGGCAAGCGTGGAATGGAATTCATGCCTCATGCAGCGTCAACCTGTTTGCAGCACCGGGACGGACAGGATCCTGTAAAGTCCGCCGATGCTCGTCTCATCGCCCTGATCGGTCCGCTGTCCATGACGCAAACCTTGCAGGAATATGAATGGGTAGCAGCCAAATGAAGGCGGAGCAACGTCTGGCTGAAATATAATGTCTCGCCCGACCTATTGCACGAAGATGGTGAAGCAGGCGTTAACCGTGCCGATTTACGTGCTTCAAAGCCACGATGCTTAATTCCGAATTCAGCGTAGGGACGTCGGGGGCCGATCATCGTCATGAAATTTGGCTGGACGGCCTCTTGTCGTGCAATGCACAAGCGGCGGATGGTGCAGAGCTTGACCCTGATCGGCGCGATCGTCGCGGCGGCGTCCGGCAGTACGGGCGGCATCGCAGCTCTCGACCTGCGCGATCATCGCGCGGCGGTGCGGTTCGACGGCGCGGCGGACATGGCGGCGCGGCCGAGGAAGCGGCTCCATTCGATCAGCGTCCCCATACCCGCGCCCGCGCGCGGGCTGGTTCTGCCGCCGGTCGAGGGTGCGCAGGACGGGGCGCGGCCGCTGGTGGTGATCGACGCGGGCCATGGCGGGCATGATCCGGGCGCGATCAACAAGGAGAATGGCCGGCGCGAAAAGGATGTGACGCTGGCGATCACGCAGGCGATCCGCGACCAGCTGGTGAAGGATGGCCGCGTGCGTGTTGCCCTGACGCGCGACGACGACAAATTCCTGGTGCTGCAGGAACGCTATGGCATCGCCCGCAAGCTGGGCGCGGACCTTTTCATTTCCGTCCATGCCGATGCGGCGGACGATGCGCAAGCGCATGGCGCGACCGTCTATACCCTGTCCGAAACCGCGTCGGACCGGGAAGCGGCGCGGCTGGCGGCGCGTGAGAACAGGGCCGACATCATCAACGGCGTCAATCTGGGCGGGCAATCGGGCGACGTGTCGTCGATCCTGATCGACCTGACCCAGCGCGAATCGATGAACATCTCCGCCAGCTTCGCCCGGCTGCTCCAGCGCGAAGCCGGTCCCTATGTCCCGTTCCGCAGCGCGGGCCATCGCTTCGCATCGCTGGTGGTGCTCAAAGCCCCGGACATGCCGTCCGTGCTGTTCGAGACGGGCTATCTCAGCAATGCGGCGGACAGCGCCTTCCTGTCCTCGCGGGAGGGGCAGGGGCGCATTGCCCGCGGCGTCGCCCGCGCGATCGAGGTGCATTTCGCCCGCAGATTGGCGATGCGAGACGGTGGGGCCGGCGGTTGACGCGCGGGCGACGCCGCGCCGCCGGCGCGACGGGCCGTCGAAAGCCCACTGGCCTTGGCCGCATTTTGACCCTAGAGCCTCTTCCCCATGGAAGAGGCCCGTTCCGAAACTCCGCAATCGTCCATTGCCTATCGCCTGCGCCGCGATGCTGGAGGCCTGCTCGGCCGCCTGCGCCCGCTCATGCAGCGGCGGCTGTTCCGCTGGGCGGCGATCCTGCTGGGCGGGTTTCTCGCGGCGCTGCTCCTCTTCTGGCTGATCTTCGCGCGCGGGCTGCCCGACGCTGCCACGCTGCTGGAATATGAGCCGCCGCTGCCGACCATCGTGCGCGACATCAACGGCCAGCCGGCGCATAGCTACGCTCGCGAGCGCCGGGTGCAATTGCAATATAGCGACTATCCGCCGCTGCTGATCCGCGCCTATCTGGCGGCGGAGGACAAGACCTTCTTCGAACATCATGGCGTGGACATCCCCGGCTTTGCGGGCGCGGTGGTCGACTATGCCAGCAAGCTGGGATCGGGCCAGCGGGCGCGTGGCGGCTCCACCATCACGCAGCAGGTCGCCAAGAACCTGCTGATCGGCGATGAATATTCGCCCACCCGCAAGGTCAAGGAGATGATCCTGGCCTGGCGCATGGAAAATGTGCTGTCGAAGCAGCAGATCCTCGAACTCTATCTCAACCAGATATTCCTCGGCCGCAACGCCTATGGCGTGCAGGCGGCGGCGCGCGCCTATTTCGACAAGGATGTCGCGGACCTCAAGCTGCACGAGATGGCCTATCTCGCCATCCTGCCCAAGGGACCGGCCAATTACCGGCCCGAAAGCCCGACCGGCCATGAGCGCGCCCTCGACCGGCGCAACTGGGCGCTGGGGGAGATGGAGAAGAATGGCTGGATCACGGCCGCGCAGCGGGCGGAGGCACAGGCGCAGCCGCTGGGCACGGTCGCCGCGCACGGCTCCAGCTTCGATGCGCGCGCGGGCGGCTATTATATGGAGGAGGTGCGCCGTCGCCTCATCCAGCTGTTCGGGGAAAAGGCGGCGGACGGCCCCAACAGCGTTTATGCCGGTGGCCTGTGGGTGCGCAGTCCCTATGATCCGGTGGTGCAGCAACGCACGCAGGATGCGCTGCGCGGCGGGCTGCTACGGTTCGACGGCGGGCGCGGCTGGTCCGGCCCGGTCGGCCATATCAACGCCGGCAATGACTGGGAGCGGGAACTGGCCGCCAGCTATATCAGCGTCGATTATGCGGAGTGGCGGGTGGCCGCGGTCATCAGCCGCTCGTCCGGTGCGGCGCAGATCGGCTTTGCCGACGGCAGCACCGGCGTCCTGCCGGCGGACGCCGCGCAGATGCCCTATCGCCGCACCGGCGGCCCGGCCTTTTCGGCGCTGAAGGACGGCGACCTGATCGTGGTCACGCGCAACGGATCGTCCTGGGCGCTGCGCAACGTGCCCGAAGTGTCGGGCGGCATGCTGGTGGAGGAAGTCCATTCCGGCCGCATCCGTGCGATGCAGGGCGGGTTCGATTCGCGCCTCTCTTCCTACAACCGCGCGACCCAGGCGCTGCGCCAGCCGGGCTCCACCATCAAGCCGTTCGTCTATGCCTCCGCACTGGACAACGGCATGACTCCTGCCTCGATCATCGTCGACGGGCCGCTGTGCGTCTACCAGGGCGCGGGGCTGGGGCAGAAATGCTTCCGCAACTTCTCCGGCGGAAGCGCGGGGCCGCAGACGATGCGCTGGGGCGTCGAACAGTCGCGCAACCTGATGACGGTGCGCGCCGCCAGCCAGACCGGCATGGACCGGGTGGTGCGGACGATCAAGAATATGGGGATCGGCGACTATCAGCCCTATCTCTCCTTCGCGCTGGGCGCGGGCGAGACGACGGTCGAGCGGATGGTGAACGCCTATGCGACGCTGGCCAACCAGGGCAAGCAACAGCCGTCCAAGGTGATGGATTATGTGCAAGACCGGCGCGGCAAGGTGATCTGGCCGCAGCGCTGGCGGCCGTGCGAGGGCTGCAACCTGCCCAACTGGGACGGCAAGCCTATGCCGCGCTTCGGCTTCGAGGGCCGCCAAGTGCTCAATCCCATGACCGCCTATCAGGTCGTCCACATCACCGAAGGCGTGGTCCAGCGCGGCACGGCGACGATCCTCAACGACCTCAATCGCCCTCTGTTCGGCAAGACCGGCACCACCAACGGGCCGACCAATGTGTGGTTCGTGGGCGGATCGCCCGATCTCGTCGCGGGCGTCTATATCGGCTACGACCAGCCGCGCAGCCTGGGCGGCTGGGCGCAGGGCGGGCGGGTCGCCGCGCCGATCTGGAAGGCGGCGATGGCCCCGGTGCTGGAAGCCATGCCCAAGACGCCCTTCGTCGCGCCGGCGGGCATCCGCATGGTCACGATCGACCGCCGGTCGGGCAAGCGCGTCTATGGCGCATGGCCGGGCACCGACCTCAAACCCGCCGTCATCTGGGAAGCGTTCAAGCCCGAAACCGAGCCGCGCCGCTCCATCCGCAAGGAAGAAGCCGAAGCACAGGCCAAGGCAGCCGACGCCCGCGCCGCCTCCGCCATATCGCGCGGCCGCCAGCGCAACGACGCCGACTTCCTGGAAGGCCAGGGCGGGATCTATTGAGGCTGTGCCCTTCCCAAATCCGCCGCCCTCGGATAGGGGCAGGCGCTTGATGCGTTAGACACGCCGACTGATTTTCGGAGACCAGACATGCGCGCCGAAGCGCAGCAATATATCGACCGTATCGACGCCGCGCTGGCGCTGCTTCGCCAGTCGCTCGACTGGGACCGGGCGCTGCGGCGGCTGGACGAGCTGAATGCGCGCGTCGAAGACCCGACGCTCTGGGACAATGCCAAACAGGCGCAGGAGGTGATGCGCGAGCGGACCCGGCTGGACAGCGCGATCGGGGCGACGCGCGCGATCGACGCGGAAAAGAGCGACACCGCCGAACTCATCGAAATGGCCGAGGCCGAGGGCGACGAGGCCATGGTCGACGAAGCCGTCGCGTCCCTGAAGGCGCTGGCCGAACGCGCGGACGAGGACAAGATCAAGGCGCTGCTGGCGGGCGAGGCGGACAGCTACGACACCTATCTCGAAATTCACGCAGGCGCTGGCGGGACCGAAAGCCAGGATTGGGCGGAGATGCTGAGCCGCATGTATCGCCGCTGGGCTGAACGGCGTGGCTACAAGGTGGAACTGGTCGACTATCAGGCGGGGGATCAGGCGGGGATCAAGTCCGCGACCTTCCTGTTCAAGGGCGAGAACGCCTATGGCTATGCCAAGACGGAAAGCGGCGTCCATCGCCTGGTCCGCATCAGCCCCTATGACAGCAGCGCGCGGCGGCACACCAGCTTCTCGTCCGTCTGGGTTTATCCGGTGATCGACGACGATATCGACATCGAGATCAAGGAAAGCGATCTCAAGATCGACACCTATCGCGCGTCGGGCGCGGGCGGGCAGCACGTCAACACGACCGATTCCGCGGTCCGCATCACCCACGTCCCTTCGGGCATCATCGTGGCGTCGCAGAATGACCGGTCGCAGCACAAGAACCGGGCGACCGCGATGAACATGCTGAAAGCCCGTCTTTACGAAGCGGAACTGCGCAAGCGGGAGGAAGCGGCTTCATCCGACTATCAGGCCAAGACGGAGATCGGCTGGGGCCACCAGATTCGCTCCTATGTGCTCCAGCCCTATCAGCTGGTGAAGGATCTTCGCACCGGCGTTACGTCGACCTCGCCCGACGATGTGCTGGACGGCGCGCTCGATCCCTTCATGGCCGCCGCCTTGTCGCAGAAGGTCACGGGCGAAAAGGTCGTCGTGGAGGATGTCGACTGATGATCCGCGCGGTGCTGGCGGGGGCGCTTGTCCTGCTGGCCGCCTGCGACCAGTTGGGGGATACGACCACCAGTGAGCGGCCTGCTGCGGCGCGGGACTTTCCGCGCGCCGACCGGCCGGTCGCGCCGATCGTGTCGACCCGCTGGTCCAGCGAGGAGGCGCGCGATCGCGTCAACGAAGCCGACGACATCATGGACCGCGCCGGCATCCGCCCCGGCATGACGGTGGCGGACATCGGCGCGGGCGAGGGCTATTATACCGTGCGGCTCGCGAAGCGCGTGGGCAAGACTGGGCGTGTGCTGGCCGAGGACATCATGCCGGAGGTGATAGAGGCGCTGTCCCGCCGCATCACGCGCGAGAAATGGGACAATGTCAGCGTGAAGCTGGGCGCGCCGGAAGACCCGAAGCTGCCGGCGAACAGTTTCGACCGCATAATGATGGTCCATATGTATCATGAGATCGCCGAGCCCTATGCGTTCCTCTGGCACCTTTCCCCCGCGCTGAAGAAGGATGGCGAGCTGATCGTGGTGGACGCCGACCGGCCGACCGACCGGCATGGCACGCCGCCCCGGCTGCTGGCCTGCGAACTGGCGGCGATGGGGTTCCGCATGGAACAGCTGGTGCCCAAGCCCACGGCGGGGGGCTATCTCGCGCGGTTCCGCCGCATCGCCGCGCGGCCCGATCCGGCGAGCATCATTCCCTGCGCCTTTCGGGGATAGGAGTAGCCCATGCAGTTCGACGATCAGCTCCGCCGCTATTTCGGCAGCGCCGACCTTGACGCCCTGACGCCCGACGCGCTGGTTGCGGGCATGGAGCGGATGCGCGTGGACCTTGGGCTGGAAAAGGACCGTGGGCGGCGGTTCGCGCTCTGGTCGCTGCTGTTCCTGCTGGGCGACGCGCCGGACCTGGATGCGACGTTCGAGGATGCCGCCGACCGCGACGCCGCGCGCGATTTCATGGAGCTGGCGGAAAAGGGCGGGCAATCCTCATAGGCGGACGAGTTGCCAGCGGGCGCCCCTTCCGACCTGCCCGATCCCTGCCCATAGGGGCGTCAGGCGGCGCGCGGCGATCGGGCGGGTGCGCGCGGGGGGGCGGGATCATCCGCCATCGTGGCGATGCCGCGCCACCATTCCTCCACCTGCGGCGTCAGCACCGCCAGGCTTCCGTGGCGCGGCTCGGCATGCCAGCGGCCCTGACGCCGAACGAAGCGCCATTGCGCGTTGCAGTCGAGCGGCACATGATCGAACCGGCCGGTCGCGTGATCGGCGCGCAGTTCGCTGGGCATGTCGCGCAGGCCGCCGTCCGGGAATTCCACGCTGATCGTCATTGGCCGCTCCATCCTTTTTAAGATGGGTGAACGCGCCGCAAAGGATTGAGTTCATTACGCTTTCATGACATGGGCCGCGTGGGCAGCTCCGATTGTGTGACACGCCTGTCATGCAAGTGACATCGGCACGTCAACCAACCCACATTGCACTGCAACATCCCCCGGATATCCGCCCCGCGACAACAAAGTCCGACTTGGGGGACAATCATCATGCGTATTTCCACTGCCCTGCTGCTGGCGTCGACCGCCTGCGTTTCGCTGCCCGCCTTCGCGCAGGATGCCGCGCCGGCCGATGCCGCCGCCGACGCTGCTCCCGATGCGGGTGCGGAGATCGTCGTCTTCGGCCGGGGCGAAACGCGGCAGGTGCAGGAATTGCAGGGCAAGGAGATCACCGTCCTCACCCCCGGCACCAATCCGCTGAAGGCCATCGAGAAGCTGCCCAGCGTCAACTTCCAGTCCGCCGACCCATTCGGCAATTATGAATGGTCGCAGCGCGTCACCATCCGCAGCTTCAACCAGAACCAGCTCGGCTTCACCTTCGACGGCATTCCGCTGGGCGATATGAGCTATGGCAACCATAACGGCCTGCACATCACCCGCGCGATCAGCAGCGAGAATATCGGCAGCGTGCGCGTCAGCCAGGGCGCGGGATCGCTCGGCACCCAGTCGACCGGCAACCTGGGCGGCACGGTGGAAACCTTTTCCATGGACCCGACCGGCGAGCTGGGCGCGCAGTTCAACGGCACCTATGGCAGCGACGACACGATCCGCGGCTTCGCCCGCCTGACCTTCGGCACGAAGGAGGGCGTGCGCGGCTATGTGTCCTACGGCTATGGCTCGACCGACAAGTGGAAGGGGCAGGGCGTCCAGGACCAGCATATGGGCAACGCCAAGCTCGTGATCCCGGTGGGCGAAGCGAAGATCGACGGCTGGCTCAGCTATTCCGACCGGCGCGAGCAGGATTATCAGGACATGTCGATGTCCATGATCCGCCGCCTCGGCTGGGACTGGGACAACAGCTATCCCGACTATGCCCGCGCCATCGACTATGCCAGCCGCCTCAACGACGCGGACCGGGTGAGCAACAGCGGCGGATCGCCCTTCCCGGACGGCCTGTACGACTATAGCGGCGCGCGCGTCGCGACGGGGCAGGTCTATCCCGGCAACGTCACCAGCGCCGACGACGCCTATTATGACGCGTCGGGCCTGCGCAAGGACTGGCTTGGCGCGATGGGCCTGACGACGCCGATCGGCGAGGCCGCGACCTTCAGGATCAAGGGCTATTATCACAACAACAAGGGCATGGGCCTGTGGGCCACCCCCTATGTCCCCAGCCCCAACGGCGTTCCCATGTCGGTGCGCACGACCGAATATCAGATGGATCGTTATGGCGTGTTCGGCAGCCTGGACTATGTCATCGGCATCCAGACGCTGAACGTCGGCGCATGGTATGAGAATAACAAGTTCGACCAGGCGCGCCGCTTCTACGCCTTCGCCAGCCGCACCGAGCCGGGCCTGAGCTTCCGCGACTATCCCAAGAACCCGTTCTTCACCCAGTGGGCGTTCGATTTCACCACCGACACCTTCCAATATCATGTGCAGGACAAGATCGATCTGGGCATGGTGACGCTGAACCTGGGCTGGAAGGGCTTCAAGGTCACGAACAAGGCGGAGGCGGTCGTCTCGTCGACCTTCCCGCAAGGCAAGATCGACGCGACCGACTGGTTCCAGCCGAGCGCCGGCTTCGTGGTGGAGTTGAGCCCGGAAGCGGAAGTCTACGGCGGTTTCAGCCAGTCGACCCGCGCCTTCGCCTCCGCGACCACGACCGGACCCTTCTCCACCAACCAGGCGGGGTTCGACGCCATTCGCGACACTCTGAAGCCTGAAACCTCCGACACGTTCGAAGGTGGCCTGCGCGTCCACACCCCCGTGTTCAACGGCACGCTCGGCGCCTATCTGGTCAACTTCAAGAACCGCCTGCTCGCGGTTCAGGTGGGATCGGCGATCCAGGGCAATCCGTCCGCGCTTCAGAATGTCGGCGACGTGCGCTCCGTCGGCATCGAGGCGGCGGGCGATGTGAAGCTCGGCAGCGGCTGGGGCCTCTATGGCTCCTACACCTACACCGACGCCACCTATCGCGACGATGTGCGCGACGGCAACGGCGCGCTGGTGGCGGCCATCGACGGCAAGACCGTGGTGGACGCGCCCAAGCATATGGCGCGCGGCGAACTCTATCTGGATGACGGCCAGCGCTTCGCTCGCATCGGCGTCAACTATATGTCGAAGCGCTATTACAGCTACACCAACGATGTGTCGGTGCCGGGCCGGGTGATCGTGGACGCGTCGATCGGCTACCGCTTCAGCGAAGTGTTCGAGATCCAGCTGAACGCCACCAACCTGTTCGACAAGCGCTATATCGGCACGATCGGATCGGGCGGCTTCGGCAACAGCGGCGACGCGCAGACGCTGCTGGTCGGTGCGCCGCAGCAGTTCTTCGCCACGCTGAAGGCCGGTTTCTGACATGAAAGGCAAGGTCGCGCTGATCCCGCTCCTCCTCGCCGCATTGGCCCCTGTGGCGGCGCAGGCGGAGCCTCTGCTCCTCATCTCCATCGACGGGCTGCGCCCCGGCGACGTGATCGAGGCGAAGCAGCGCGGCCTTGCCCTCCCCAACCTCACGCGCTTCCTGAACGAAGGCGCGCATGCGTCGGGCGTCATCGGCGTCGCGCCGACGCTCACCTATCCCAGCCACACGACGCTGATGACCGGCGTGTCGCCCGCGCGCCACGGCATCGTCGCCAACAACAGCTTCGATCCCACCGGCATCAACCAGGGCGGCTGGTACTGGTATGCGCAGGACATTCGCGTGCCGACGCTGTGGGAAGCGGCGAGCAAGGCGGGCCTCACTACCGGCAACGTCCACTGGCCCGTCAGCGTTGCCGCGAAGGGTGTGCGCTGGAACCTGCCGCAGATCTGGCGCACGGGTCACCCCGACGACGCCAAGCTGCTCGACGCGCTGGCGACGCCGGGCCTCAAGGCCGAATTGGAGGCGGCCGCCGGCCAGCCCTACGCCATGGGCATCGACGAAAGCCTGTCGGGCGACCAGAACAGGGGCCGCTTCGCCACCGCGCTGATCGCCGCGCACCGGCCGGATTTCCTGACGGTTTACCTCACCGCGCTCGACCATGAACAGCATGGCTCCGGCCCTGACACCCGCCAGGCGAAGGCGGTGCTGGAGAAGATCGACGCCATCGTAGGTGATCTGATGGCCGCGGAGCGCAAGGCGCACCCTGATGCCGCCATCGCGCTGGTGAGCGACCATGGCTTCGAGGCGACCCAGACCGGCCTCAACCTCTTTCGCGCCTTCATCGACGAAGGGCTGATTACGCTGGACAAGGACGGCAAGGTCGCATCCTGGCAGGCGATGCCCTGGATCATGGGCGGATCGGCGGCGATCATGCTGGCGCGTCCCGACGACACGGCTGTCGCGGCGAAGGCGAAGGCGCTGCTCGACCGGCTGGCCGCCGATCCGGCGAACGGCATCGCGGGGGTGCTGGACAAGGCCGGCATCGCGAGGGTTGGCGCCAATCCGCAGGCGGCCTTCCTGGTGAACCTGCGCCCCGGCTTCGTCACCGACATCTTCCGGGGCGCGTCTGACCCCCTGGTCGCCCCGACGCTGGTCAAGGGCATGCACGGCTATCTGCCGGGGCCGGCGCATCTCGACGCGACCTTCATGGTCATGGGGCCGCGCATCGCGAAGGGCCGCGACCTCGGCCGGATCGACATGCGTGCGGTTGCGCCGACGCTGGCGAAGATCATGGGCGCGGGGCTGCCCGACGCGGAAGGGAAGGCGATCGACCTGCGGCCCTGAGGCCTTAGGGCAGGGACTCGAGCCAGCCCGGCAAGTCCGCCAGCCGCTCCAGCAGCGTGAAGCGCGGGTGATCGTCCGGCACCGCCGCCATTTCATGGCTCCACGCGCCTTCCTGCGGGATATAGGCGGCCCACGCCCCGGCCGACAACGCAGGATGGATGTCGGACCGCAGCGAATCGCCCGCCATCACCGCCTCCTGCGGTGCGACGCCGTAGCGGGCGAAGATGCGGGTGAAGGTGTCGGCGGTCTTGTCGCTCACGATCTCGATACCGCCGAACAGGTCGCCAAGGCCTGACGCGGCGAGCTTGCTTTCCTGGTGCAGCAGGTCGCCCTTCGTCACCAGCACCAGCCGGCCGACATCGCTCAACGCCTCCAGCGTCGCCTGCACATCGTCGAACAGCTCGACCGGATGGGCGAGCAGGGTGCGCCCCGCCGCCAATATGTCGGCCACCAAGGACGTGGGCAGATGGTCGCCCGCCAGTTCGACCGCGGTTTCGACCATCGAGAGGGTGAACCCCTTGGCGCCATAACCGTAGAGCGCAAGATTGCGCGTCTCGCACTCCACCAGCCGCTCGCGCGTCACATCGGCGTCGGCAAAGGGGCGCAGCATCGCCACCAGCGCCTCCTCCGTCGCGTTGAAATGGCGCATATTGTGCCAGAGCGTATCGTCGGCATCGAGGCAGATGAGCTTGACGGTCATGGGTCTTTCACCAGGCATTTTCCGCGTCTGTCGCGGCGCGGATCGCCTTCTGCATCGCGCCGCTTTCGCCTGCAAGGGGTGACGACCGCGCCTGTATCTCCATTGGCGCGGCCAAGTTTTTTCCCACCCGTTCCAAATATTGCTTGGGCGCGGATTCTCTATAGCATCCGTAGATAAGCCGCTCGAGTCGGTCTGGAGGGATCATGCAGGACAGTCAGGATCAGCGCGGTTTGTTCGATCGCTGGCGCACGCGCCTCGCGCAGGCGCTGCTGCGCGAACCCAGCATCGTCCTGATCGACCGCGACGCGGATGTGATCCCGGACACCAGCGCGGCGAACGAGGAACCCGCCCCCGCATGGCAAAAGATGCACTGACATCTTCGCATCGGCGTCTCCCATCCCTATGTCTCCCTTGTCAGACCACCCTTCCGACTTCTGCAAGGAGACAGCATGGCGACCAGCCTTCGTACCGTCACGCGCCCCGTGGAGCCGCTCTTCCTCGACCGCTGGTCGCCCCGCGCGTTCGATTCCTCGGCGGTCCCGCAGGAGGATCTCGACACGATTTTCGACGCGGCGCGCTGGGCGCCGTCCGCCTTCAACTATCAGCCCTGGCGCTTCCTCTATGCCCATCGCGACGGCGCGGATTGGCAGCGGTTCCTGGACGTGCTGCTGCCCTTCAACCAGGCGTGGGTGAAGAATGCCGGCGTCATCCTGTTCGTCCTGTCGGACACGCTGATGGCCGCGCCGGGATCGGAGGATTACAAGCCGTCCCACAGCCATAGTTTCGATGCGGGCGCGGCCTGGGCGCTGTTGGCGCTTCAGGCGACGCGGCTTGGCTACCATACTCACGGCATGACGGGCGTCGATTTCGACAAGGCGCGCGCCGAGCTGGGCGTGCCCGACCGGTTCCGGATCGAGGCGGCGGTCGCGATCGGGCGGCAGGGCGACAAGGCGATCCTGCCCGAATCGCTGCAGGCGCGAGAGGTGCCGAGCGACCGCAAGCCGATCGAGCAATTCGCCTTTGCCGGGAATTTCCCCGCCTGAAGCCGGCGCTTGCGGGTTGATTCTTTATTGGGCAACATGAACGAAGGCGCCGCAGCCGCGGCGCCCTTGTTTCTACGGCGGCAGGTTCATGTCCCTTTCCGAAATGATCGCCGGCAGCGCCGTGGCCGCCGTGCTGACCAACCCGCGCCTGCCCGACAATCCCATCGTCGAATGCAATGACGCCTTCCTGACCTTGACGGGCTATGCGCGGGACGAGATCGTCGGGCGCAACTGCCGCTTCCTGGCTGGCGACGCCGCGGGTGCGGAGCAAAAAGACGCGATCCGCGCTGCCATTCGGGAGCGCCGCCCGCTGCTCATCGAGCTGCGCAACTACCGCAAGGACGGCACCGCGTTCCGCAACGCGCTGATGATCGCGCCGATCTTCGGCATGGACGGGACGGTCGATTATTTCCTGGGCTCGCAGATGGCCGTGGAGGAGGGGCGCGACAACGATGCGGCCCGGCGGATCGCCGCACTCACCGACCGGCAGCGCACAGTGCTGATGGCGATGTCGGAAGGGCGGCTGAACAAGCAGATCGCCTACGACCTTGGGCTCACCGAGCGGACGGTCAAGATGCATCGCGCCGCCATGTTGAAGGCGCTGGGCGTGCGCACGGCGGCGGAGGCGATCCGGCTGGCGATCGAGGCGGGGCACTGACGGCGTGGTCCTGCTTGGGATCGCCGTCATCGTCGCGGGCTTCCTGCTGCGCTTCCATCCTCTGCTGGTCATCCTCTGCGCCGGACTCGTCACCGGTCTCGCCGCCGGACTTGATCCGCTGGCGGTGCTGGCCGCGCTGGGCAAGGCATTCAACGAGGCGCGCTATGTCAGCATCATCTGGATCGTGCTGCCGGTCGTCGGCCTGCTGGAGGCGTATGGGTTGCAGGAGCGGGCGCGCGGGCTGATCGCCCGGATGCGCGGCGCGACCGCCGGGCGGTTCCTGACCTTCTACCTGCTGCTGCGGCAGATGCTGGCGGCGGTGGGCCTGACATCGGTCGCAGGGCACCCGCAGACGGTACGGCCGCTGGTCGCGCCGATTGCCGAAGCCGCGGCGGAGCGGCAATCGGGCGGGCTGGACCCGGCCGAACGCGAGGAGGTGCGCGCCTGGGCTGCCGCCACCGACAATGTCGGCCTCTTCTTCGGGGAGGACATCTTCCTCGCCATCGGATCGATCCTGCTCATCAAGGGGCTGATGGAGCAATATGGCATCGAGCTTGAGCCGTTCCAGCTGTCGGTCTGGGCGATCCCGACCGCCATCGCCGCCTTCCTGATCCACGGTTTTCGCCTGTGGCGGCTCGATCGGCGGCTCGCGCGGCGCAAGAGCGAAGCGCGCTCATGATCACGCTTCACTGGGTCTATGCTCTAGCGGGTGCGATCTTCGCTGCCTTCGCGCTGCTGGGCTTGCGCGACCGGCCGGTGAACGCCGCCTTCTGGGGCCTGCTGGCGGTCAGCATGTGGGCGGGCGACGCGCTGGGCGACATGGGCAACGGCCTGCTGGTGCTGGGCCTGGTAGGTCTGGGCGCATCGGGCCGGATGCGCCGGGGCGAGGGCGATGTGCCACCCGAAGTGCGACAGGCACGGGCCGATGCTCACGGCAACCGGCTGTTCGTCGTCGCGCTCATCATTCCGGCGACCGCGCTGATCGGCACCTTTGCCTTCAAGGCCGTGCCGGACTGGTTCGAGGCGAAGCAGGCGACGTTGATCGCGCTGGCGCTGGGCGTGCTGGTCGCCTGGCTCGCCGGAAGCCTGTGGCTGCGCGCCCGTCCGGGGGTGGCGCTGGAGCAGGGGAGGCGGCTGATCGACAGCGTGGGATGGGCGGCAGTCCTGCCGCAGATGCTCGCCGCGCTGGGCGCGGTCTTCGCCTTGTCAGGCGTCGGCGACGCGGTGGGCGGCGTGGTGCAGCAGGCGATCCCGCAGGGCAGCCTGTTCGGCGCCGTCGTCGCCTATGGCCTTGGCATGGCGCTCTTCACCATCGTCATGGGCAATGCCTTCGCCGCCTTCCCGGTGATGACGGCGGCGATCGGCGTGCCGATCCTGATCCGGGGCTTCCATGGCGATCCGGCCATCGTCTGCGCCATCGGGATGCTGGCGGGCTTCTGCGGCACGCTGCTGACGCCGATGGCGGCCAATTTCAACCTCGTCCCAGCCGCGCTGCTGGACCTCAGCGACAAGCATGGCGTCATCCGGCGGCAGGTCGGCACCGCGCTGCCGCTGCTTGGCGTCAACATCCTCCTCATCTACTGGCTGGCTTTCTGACATGACCGACCTGACGCAGCCGCTCGCCGAAAAATTCGCGGCCCTCACCCTGTCGCATCTTGGCCGCGAATATCCGTTCAAGATGGATCTGGTGCTGAACGGGCCGGAGGATGCGCTGCCGCCGCGCGCGCACCATCCCATCTTCCACGGCAGCTTCGACTGGCACAGCTGCGCCCATGGCTGGTGGCAGGTGATGCGGCTGATGCGGCTCTTTCCCGACATGGCCCAGGCGCCCGACATTCGCGCGCGCGCCAACGCGATGCTGACGCCGGACAAGGTGGCGGGGGAGCGCGCCTATCTCGCCCGGCCGATGAGCGCGGGGTTCGAGCGGCCCTATGGCTGGGCGTGGCTGCTGGCGCTGCACGATGAACTGGCGCGGCACGACGCCCCCTGGGCCGCCGCGCTTGAGCCGCTGGCGCAGGATTTCGCCGCCCGCTTCCATGCCTTCCTGCCGAAGCTGACTTATCCGCTGCGGGTCGGCACCCATTACAATATCGCCTTCGCGCTGACGCTGGCGCTGGAATGGGCAGACGGGCGGGACGCCGCGCTCGTGGCGCTGATCCGGGATCGGGCGCTCGGCTGGTTTGGCGCGGATCGCGCCTGCCAGGCGTGGGAGCCGGGCGGCGACGAGTTCCTGTCGCCCGCGCTGTGCGAAGCGCTGCTGATGAGCCGCCTGCTCGGGTCCACGGACTTTGCGGCTTGGTTCCACGCCTTCCTGCCGGATTTGATGGCGGGCACTCCTGCAACGCTCTTCACGCCCGCCACCGTGTCAGACCGCAGCGACGGCAAGATCGCGCATCTCGACGGCCTCAACCTCAGCCGCGCCTGGTGCTGGCGGGGCATCGCAGGGGTGCTGGGGGAGGGCGATCCGGTCAGCGCGTTGGCGCAGGACGCGGCACGCCGGCATATCGCCGCCAGCCTGCCCCATGTGGCGGGCGACTATATGGGCGAACATTGGCTCGCCACCTTCGCCCTGCTGGCGCTGGAGTGAGGGGAGGGGCTGGCCCTCCCCCCGCGTCATCAGTCGCGCAGCAGTTCGTTGATGCCCGTCTTGGACCGGGTCTGCGCGTCCACCCGCTTCACGATCACCGCGCAATAGAGGCTGGGGCCGGGCGTGCCGTCGGGCAGCGGCTTGCCGGGCAGCGATCCGGGCACGACCACCGAATAGGGCGGCACTTCGCCCATGAACACCTCGCCGGTAGCGCGATCGATGATCTTGGTCGACTGGCCGATGAAGACGCCCATCGACAGCACCGAACCCTTGCCGACGCGCACGCCTTCGACGACTTCGGACCGCGCGCCGATGAAGCAATCATCCTCGATGATCACCGGATCGGCCTGCAACGGCTCCAGCACGCCGCCGATGCCGACGCCGCCCGACAGGTGGACATTCTTGCCGATCTGCGCGCAGCTGCCCACCGTCACCCAAGTGTCGACCATCGTGCCTTCGTCCACGAACGCGCCGATGTTGACGAAGCTGGGCATCAGGATGACGTTCTTCGCGATGTGCGATCCCGCGCGGGCGAAGCTGCCCGGCACGGCGCGGAAGCCCGCAGCGCGGAAGGCGGCCTCGTCCCAGCCTGCGAACTTGCTCGGCACCTTGTCCCACCAATGACCCGCGCCCGGGCCATTGTCGATCATGACATTGTCGTTGAGGCGGAAGGACAGCAGCACCGCCTTCTTCGCCCATTGATTGACCTGCCAGCCTTCGCCCGTAGGCTCCGCGACGCGCAGTTCGCCGCTGTCGAGCAGGGCCAGCGCCTTGTCCACCGCCTGACGCACCTCGCCCTGCGTCTGGAGGGTGATGTTGGCCCGGTCCTCCCAGGCGGCGTCGATGGTGGCGATAAGGTCTTGGCTCATGGTCATTCCCCCAGGATTTGGGCCAGAAACGGCGTCAGATGGTCGGTTTCGAAATCGATGAAATCGGGATGATGGTCGTGCCCGCCGGCTTCGGAGCCGTTGTTGACCCAGATGGTCGTCATGCCGATCGCCTTGGCTGGGCGAAGGTTGCGGGCCATGTCCTCGAAAAAGGCGGCGCGCCCCGGATCGACGGCATGGACGCGGCACAGCTCGGCATAGCCCGACGGGTCGGGCTTGGGCACATATTGGCAGGCATGGATGTCGTGGATCAGCTCGAATGCGCCTGACAGGCCCAGCTTCTCCAGCACCCGTCCGGCATAGGCCGCGTCGCCATTGGTGAAGATCAGCTTGCGGCCGGGCAGTTCGTCGATGGCGGCATTGAGCGCGGGATCGACCTCCAGCCGGTCCATCGAAATGTCGTGGACATAGTCGAGGAAGGCGCGCGGCTCGATGCCGTGATGGTGCATCAGCCCCGACAGGGTGGTGCCATGTTCGATGAAGTAGCGCTTCTGCGTCTGGCGCGCGACGACAGGATCACAGCCCAGCAGGCCCTGGATGAACTCGCCCATCTTCACGTCGATCAGTGCGAACAGGTCCGCCTTCGCCGGATAGAGCGTGTTGTCCAGATCGAAGATCCAGCTGTCGATATGGGCCATGTCCGCGCGCATGGCCGCGCCCTAGTCCGCCAAGGGGGAGAGGGCAAGTCGGGCTTTTCCCTTCTCCCCTCGGGGGAGAAGGACAGGAAGCCTTATGAGCGGAGCGAATTAGGCGGAGCGGGAAGAGGGGGGCGAGTGCGTCAATCCCCCTCTCCCAGCTGCGACTGGCTTCGCTTCGCTCGGCAAGTCTCGCTACCTCTCCCCCAAGGGGCGAGGGAATTTGGGTCAGCAGCCCGGCGCTTCGCCGTCCTCGTAGAAGCGCTGGACCGCGGCCCAGCCTTCCTCCGCCGTCTCGACCCAGGTCAGCAGGTTGAGGTCGGTGGGAGAGATGACGCCTTCGTCCGCCAGCGCCTCGAAATCGACGACCCGGCTCCAGAAGTCGCGGCCGTAGAGCAGGATGGGGATCGGCTTCATCTTGCCGGTCTGGATCAGGGTCAGCAGCTCGAACATCTCGTCGAACGTGCCGAAACCGCCGGGAAAGACCGCCAGCGCGCGGGCGCGCAGCAGGAAATGCATCTTGCGCAGCGCGAAATAGTGGAACTGGAAGCTCAGCTCCGGGGTCACGAAGCGGTTGGGCGCCTGCTCGTGCGGCAGGACGATGTTCATGCCGATCGTCGTCTGGCCGACATCCTGCGCGCCGCGATTGGCCGCCTCCATGATCGACGGGCCTCCGCCCGAACAGACGACGAAGTGGCGGCATCCTTCCGCCGTCACCGGATATTGCGCGGCGATCCGGGCGAGCTTGCGCGCTTCCTCATAATAGACCGCCTTGCGGCCCAGATTTTCGGCGATCCGCTTCTGTTCGGGCGTCTGCGCCGCGTCGATGCGCGCCTGCACCTGATCGGGTTCGGGGATGCGCGCCGACCCGTAAAAGACGAAGGTGGATTCGATCCGCGCCTCGTCCATCAGCAATTGCGGTTTCAGCAGTTCCAGCTGGAAGCGAACCGGGCGCAGATCCTCGCGCAGCAGGAATTCGGTGTCCTGAAAGGCGAGACGATAGGCTGCGCTTTGCGTCTGCGGGGTGTCGATCTGCTTTCTGGCGTCGACGGCCTCTTCTCGGGCCGGGCGGAACTTGCGTTCTTCAATCTCTTTTTTCGTCATTCGCGTCCACTTAATGCGCGGCCGCGACAAAACCAAGGCCGGCCATGAGGCTTAACGCAGAACGGATATCAGGAAGTTAGCGGCAAAAACCTCCACGTCCTTGTTTCCGCTCAGCGGCAAAACCCTCCACGCCCGCCCATGTCGAAATGGAAATGGTCGTGATGGGCGGCGTTATAGTCGGGGCTCAGCACCGTGCTGAACCGCTTGCAGGCGCTGGCGTGGACCAGGGCCAGGAATTGCCGCGTCTGCCGGTCGCCGGTCCATCCATCCTGCACGGTGATCCGCCGCCCGTCGGACAGGACGAAGGCGCTGACGTCGATCGCGTTGCTGTGCGCATGTTCGGACAGCTTGCCGCTGCCCGCGATCGGGCGACAATTATAGGTGCCGAACGTTTCGATCCGCTCGATTTCCGCGCCCAGCACCAGCCGCGCGGCGGGTTGCACGCCATAGCGTGCCCAGGCGGCGAAATTGGCGGCGAGCCCGCAGGTCATCGCGCCCAGATTGGTCGCTGGCACGCCGATGTCGATCAGCTTCACGCTGCCGACCGCGCTGCATCCGCCGCCGAATTGCCGGTCGGGCAGGGGGGTGAAGGCGACGGCCTGCGACTGCAATCGGGCGAAGCATTGCCGCGTTTCCATGGCCGGTTGGGCGGGCGGACGCAGCGCGGGCGCGCGGGCCGCGGGTGCGCGCGCGACGCGGCCACCGGGCACCAGCCCGCCGCTGCACGCGCTCAGGGCCAGCGCCAGCCCCACGGCGAGGCCGGCCTGCACGGCCAGCCTTGTCCTCGTCGCCCACTCGCTCATGCGCGTCACCATAGCGCAAATCTTTTTTCCGAAGGTTAACAGCATGTTCGGTTCGTCCCATTTTCCGGCTGGTCTTGACAGTCGTTCCGAAATCTCTAGGGCGGCCGACGGGCCACGCGGTCCCAACGCCGCGCAGCTCTCTGCAAGGAGATGCATACATGACTGATTTGACTGCCGTTGACGCCACCATTGCGCCCGCGCAAAAGCCGGCGACCCGTCCGGCCCGCCCCTATTTCTCGTCCGGTCCCTGCGCCAAGCCTCCCGGCTGGAGCGCCGACAAGCTGAGCGCCGAATCTCTGGGCCGCTCGCACCGCGCCAAGATCGGCAAGACCCGTCTCGCCTACTGCATCGACCTGATGCGCGAATTGCTGAACCTGCCCGACACGCACCGCATCGGCATCGTGCCGGGCAGCGACACCGGCGCGTTCGAAATGGCGATGTGGACGATGCTGGGCGCGCGCCCGGTGACGACGCTCGCCTGGGAAAGCTTCGGCGAAGGCTGGGTGACGGACGCCGCCAAGCAATTGAAGCTCGACCCCACCGTCATCCGCGCCGACTACGGCCAGCTACCGGACCTGATGCAGGTGGATTTCAGCAACGACGTGCTGTTCACCTGGAACGGCACCACGTCGGGCGTGCGCGTGCCGAACGCCGACTGGATTCCGGCGGACCGCGAAGGGCTGACCTTCGCGGACGCGACCAGCGCGGTCTTCGCCTATGAGATCGACTGGACCAAGATCGACGTCGCCACCTTCTCCTGGCAGAAGGTGCTGGGCGGCGAGGGCGGCCATGGCGTGCTGATCCTCGGCCCCCGCGCGGTCGAGCGGCTGGAAACCTACACGCCCGCATGGCCGCTGCCCAAGGTGTTCCGCCTGATGGCGAAGGGGAAGCTCGCCGAAGGCGTGTTCAAGGGCGAGACGATCAATACCCCTTCCATGCTGGCGGTCGAGGACGCGATCTTCGCGCTGGAATGGGGCAAGTCGCTGGGTGGTCTCTCCGGCCTCATCGCCCGTTCCGACGCCAATGCCGCAGCGCTCGACAAGATCGTGGCGGACCGCGACTGGCTCGGCCATCTCGCCGCCGATCCGGCCTCGCGGTCCAAGACCAGCGTCTGCCTCACCGTCGAGGGTGCTGACGAAGCCTTCATCAAGGCGTTCGCCGCCCTCCTCGAAAAGGAAGGCGCGGCCTATGACGTCGCGGGCTATCGCGACGCACCGGCCGGCCTGCGCATATGGTGCGGCGCGACGGTGGAGACCGCCGACATCGAGGCGCTCGGACCGTGGCTCGACTGGGCCTACGCCCAGACCAAGGCGGCCTGACTTTTAATCGTCGTCATTCCCGCGAAGGCGGGAATCCATCTCCTACCCCATCCTGCTGTGCGACGTCGGGAGATGGATCCCCGCCGTCGCGGGGATGACAGGGAAGCAAGGAATCGAAAAATGCCCAAAGTCCTCATTTCCGACAAAATGGACCCCCGCGCTGCCGCCATCTTCCGCGAACGCGGCGTGGAGGTCGATGAAATCACCGGCAAGACCCCGGACGAACTCAAAGCCATCATCGGCCAGTATGACGGCCTCGCCATCCGGTCCTCGACCAAGGTCACGAAGGATATTCTCGACCACGCGACCAACCTCAAGGTCATCGGCCGTGCCGGCATCGGCGTCGACAATGTCGACATCCCCGCCGCCTCAGCCAAGGGCGTGATCGTCATGAACACGCCGTTCGGCAACTCCATCACCACCGCCGAACATGCTATCGCGCTGATGTTCGCTCTCGCGCGCCAGCTTCCCGAAGCCAACGCCCAGACGCAGCAGGGCCTGTGGCCCAAGAACGGCTTCATGGGCGTCGAAGTCACCGGCAAGACGCTGGGCCTGATCGGCGCGGGCAATATCGGGTCGATCGTCGCTGCCCGAGCGCTCGGCCTCAAGATGAAAGTCGTCGCCTTCGACCCGTTCCTGACGCCCGAGCGCGCGGTGGAGATGGGCGTGGAGAAGGCCGATCTCGACACGCTGCTCGCCAAGGCCGACTTCATCACCCTGCACACGCCGCTGACCGACCAGACGCGCAATATCCTCAGCCGCGAAAACCTTGCCAAGACCAAGAAGGGCGTGCGCATCATCAACTGCGCGCGCGGCGGCTTGATCGACGAGGCGGCGCTCAAGGACGCGCTCGATTCGGGTCAGGTCGCGGGCGCGGCGCTCGACGTGTTCCAGACCGAACCGGCCAAGGAATCGCCGCTGTTCGGTACGCCCAACTTCATCTGCACCCCGCATCTGGGCGCTTCGACCGACGAGGCGCAGGTCAATGTGGCGCTTCAGGTCGCCGAGCAGCTCAGCGACTATCTGCTCGACGGCGGCATCACCAACGCGCTCAACGTCCCCTCGCTCAGCGCCGAGGAAGCGCCCAAGCTCAAGCCCTATATGGCCCTTGCCGAAAAGCTGGGGTCGCTCGTCGGCCAGCTTGAAGGCGATGCCATCTCCGGCGTCGCGGTCGAAGTGGAGGGCCATGCCGCCGAACTCAACCAGAAGCCGATCACGGCGGCGGTGCTTGCGGGGCTGATGCGCGTCTATTCCGACACGGTGAACATGGTGAACGCGCCCTTCCTGGCGAAGGAACGCGGCCTCGACGTGCGCGAAGTGCGCCATGATCGCGAGGGCGATTACCAGACGCTGGTGCGTGTCACAGTCACCACCGAAAATGGCGACAAGTCGGTCGCGGGCACGCTGTTCGGCCACGCACAGCCGCGCCTCGTCGACCTGTTCGGCATCAAGGTGGAGGCCGATCTCGACGGCCACATGCTCTACATCGTCAACCAGGACGCGCCCGGCTTCATCGGTCGCCTGGGTTCGACGCTGGGCGAGGCGTCGGTCAACATCGGCACCTTCCACCTCGGCCGCCGCAACCAGGGGGGGGAGGCTGTGCTGCTGCTGTCGGTCGACGGCACCGTCACCGAACCGCTGCGCTGGGAAATCTGCAACCTCGCCGGCGTGAAGCAGGTCAAGCTGCTAAGGTTCGCCTGATCCGTCTATGGGCTGGCCTTGCGCGCACAAGATGCTAAGGGCCAGCCCATGAGCACCATCCCGCCCGGCCTTCTTCCCGAAGGATTGTCCGACCGCCTGCCGCCGCAGGCCGAAGCCTCCGCGCGGCTGACGCGCCGCGTGCTGGATGCGGTGGCCGCGCATGGCTATGAACGGGTCATGCCGCCGCTTGCGGAGTTCGAGGACACGCTGACCCAGCGTCTCAAATCGATGCGCGCGCAGGATCTGGTCCGCGCGGTCGACCCGGTGTCGCAGCGCACGCTCGCCTTTCGTCCCGACATGACGGCGCAGGTGGGCCGTATCGCCGCCACCCGCCTCGCCGCCGCGCCACGACCGCTGCGCCTCTCCTACGCCGGGCCGGTGATCCGCCAGAAGGCGAGCCAACTCCGCCCGGAGCGCGAGAAGCTGCAAATCGGCGCGGAACTGATCGGCAGCGACAGCAGCGCCGCCGCCGTGGAGATAGTCAATGTCGCGATCGAAGCGCTGCAGGCGGCGGGCGTTACCGGCATCACCGTCGATTTCACGCTGCCAGACCTTGTCGACATGCTCGCCGCCGGGCCGCTGCCGCTTGGCGCGCAGGATGTGGAGGCAGTGCGCAGCGGGCTGGACGCCAAGGATGCCGGCGCGCTCGCCGCGATCGGCCCGGCGGCGGCCGCCTACTTCCCGCTCATCCAGGCGACCGGCCCCTTCCACGCCGCGATGGAACGGCTGGAGGCGTTCAGCGCCCGCGTCGGCGGCGCGATCGACAGCCGCATCGCGGGGCTGCGCGCCATCGCCAAGCCCATCGGCTGGGACATCACGCTGACGCTCGATCCGACCGAGCGGCATGGCTTCGAATTCCAGAACTGGTTCGGCTTCTCCATCTTCGCCGAAGGCTTCATCGGCGAGATCGGCCGGGGCGGCAGCTATGCCATCGCCCGCGCGGATGGCGCGGACGAGCCTGCCATGGGCTTCTCCCTCTATCCCGATCCTCTGATCGACGCGGGCTTCGGCGGGGAAAGCGCCAGGCGGCTGTTCCTGCCGATGGGGCATGATGCGGAACGGGCGGCGGCGCTGCGGGCCGAAGGCTGGGCGACGATCGCCGCGCTTTGCGAAGGCGAGGATGGCGCGGCCCAGCGCTGCTCGCACTGGTTGGATGGCGCACAGGTTCGCGCCTACTGAGTGAAGACCCGCTTCAGCCACGCGTCGACGATGGCCGTTCCTGCGTAATCCGGGTCGCCCATCGACCGGTTGATCTGCATATGGCCGCGCAGCCCGCGTCCCTCCAGCGCGTGAACCTCCACAGGCGTGCCCCCCGCCCTGAGCGCGGCGGCCAGCCCTTCGGACTGCGCCGTGCCGTCCGCCCGGTCGACATGCAGGATCAGAAAGGCCGGCGCATTGGGCCTGGCCGCTTGCAGCGTTGGCGACAGCGCCCTTTGCCGCGCCGGATCGGTGCCGAACGCCTGCTCATAAGTGCCTGCCATGAAACGGCCGCCCTCCTGCATCTGCCGGGGCACGTCATAGGCCGCGCCGTCCAGCGGGATGACGCCTCTGACCGCGTCGGGCGAAAGGCCAGCCTTGGCGAAATAGCGCATGTCGGTGCCGACCAGCGCCGCCAGATGCGCACCCGCGCTATGGCCCATCAGCACGATCCGGTCGGGATCGAAACCCAGCGTCCCGGCCTTGCCGCGCAGGAAGGCGACCGCATCGGCCACATCCTGCGCCTGGTCCTCGACCGTGGCCGCCGGGACCAGCCGGTAATTTATCGACGCGAAGGCATAGCCAAGGCCCGTATAATGATCGACCTTGGCCGCGCCCGTTGCATTGTCCTTGCTGCCGCGCTTCCAACCGCCGCCATGGACGAAGACGAGGAGCGGCGGTTTCGCGCCCTTGCCGCGCCAGTAATCCAGCGTTTGAAGCGTGTCCGCGCCATAGGCGAAGGTCTGCGCGCCTGCGGGGGACTGCTGCCCCTTCGTCATGCGCGCCGCCCATCGTTCGCGCAGGGTCTGGGCATCTGCGCCGCCCGCCATCAGCAGGGCGGGGATCAGCAGCAGGGAAAATCGTCCGCGCATCGGCTCCTCCACGTCACCGGCAGGATCGCCGATCCGCAAGCCCGCGTGAAGCCGCCAACCTGTATCAAAGTGTAAGGCCTCTGCCGCCTTGACGCGCCGGACACAGGCGTCTAACCCGCGCCCCGCATCCGGACGCGTATCGCGTCCCCTCATCCCACCGGCATGTCGAGTCCCGTCGAAGGGCATGGCCGGTCACCGTGGCGGGCGGAAGGACTTTATCCATGGCAAATGTGACCGTGATCGGCGCCCAGTGGGGTGACGAGGGCAAGGGCAAGATCGTCGACTGGCTGTCGGAGCGCGCCGATGTCGTCGCCCGTTTCCAGGGCGGGCACAATGCCGGCCACACGCTGGTCGTGGGCGAGAAGGTCTACAAGCTCTCGCTGCTGCCGTCGGGCATCGTGCGCGGCACATTGAGCGTCATCGGCAATGGCGTGGTGCTCGACCCCTGGCACTTCCGCGATGAGGTCGCCAAGCTGAAGGGGCAGGGGGTAGAGATCACCCCCGACAATCTCCAGATCGCGGAAACCTGCCCGTTGATCCTGCCCTTCCACCGCGACCTGGACGGCCTGCGCGAGGATGCGTCGGGCGCGGGCAAGATCGGCACCACCCGGCGCGGCATCGGCCCGGCTTACGAAGACAAGGTCGGCCGCCGCGCGATCCGTGTCTGCGACCTCGCCCATCTGGACGATCTCGGCCCCCAGCTCGACCGCCTGACCGCTCATCATGACGCGCTGCGCGCCGGCTTCGGCGAGCCGCCGATCGACCGCGAAGCGCTGATGGCGGAGCTGACCGACATCGCAGGCTTCATCCTGCCCTTCGTCAAGCCCGTCTGGCTGACGCTCAACAAGGCGAAGGCGCAGGGCAAGCGCATCCTGTTCGAAGGGGCGCAGGGCACGCTGCTCGACATCGACCACGGCACTTATCCGTTCGTCACCTCCTCCAACACGGTGGCGGGCACGGCGGCGAGCGGCACCGGCCTTGGCCCCAGCGGCGCGGGTTTCGTCCTTGGCATCACCAAAGCCTATACCACCCGCGTCGGCTCCGGCCCGTTCCCGACCGAGCAGGAAAACGAGATCGGCCAGCGGCTGGGCGAGCGCGGGCATGAATTCGGCACCGTCACCGGCCGCAAGCGCCGCTGCGGCTGGTTCGACGCAGTGCTGGTGCGACAGTCGGTCGCCGTATCGGGCGTCACCGGCATCGCGCTGACCAAGCTCGACGTGCTGGACGGGTTCGACGAGCTGAAAATCTGCGTCGGCTATCAGATCGGCGACACGCGCTACGATTATCTGCCCGCCCATGCGCAGGATCAGGCGAAGGCGCAGCCCATCTACGAGACGATCGGCGGCTGGAGCGAAACCACCGCCGGCGCGCGCAGCTGGGCGGACCTGCCGGCGCAGGCGATCAAATATATTCGCCGGATCGAGGAGCTGATCGACTGCCCGGTCACGCTCGTATCCACCAGCCCGGAGCGCGAGGACACGATCCTGGTGCGTGATCCCTTCGCCGACTGATCGCCATGGCCGGAGAAAAATTCGAGCGGCACAAGCAGCCCTGGACCCAGGACGAGATCCAGAAGCTGCACACGCTGGCGAAGAAGGGCATGGCGCTGAAAGCCATCGCCAAGGCGCTCACCCGCAGCGAGGAATCGGTGAAGGCGCGCGCCAAGCAGGATGGGCTGTCGATCGCGAAGCTCCGATAGGAAATAGCGCATGTTATTTTTTGTTGCGGCGCAGCAATAACGGAGAAAAGCGGGCAGTAGAGACGTTGCGTTCGCCGTTTTTCCGGAGAAGCTCATGATCGTCGATCCCGTTCCCAGTTTCCGCCGCATCGCGTCCGAGGTCTGGAAGCCGTTGACCGCGCTGTTCGTCTGGGACTGCGCGGTGACCATCACTTACTATCTGCTGCCCTTCAAGGCGCCCTCGCTGCCGCTCACCATCTTCGGGTCCGCGCTTGCGCTGTTCCTGGGGTTCCGGTCCAACTCCGCCTATCAGCGCTGGTGGGAGGGGCGGACGCTGTGGGGCGCGATGATCAACGCGTCGCGCAGCCTGTCGCGCGCCACCCGCAACTTCCTGCCCGATCCCGACGCGCGCGATTTGAAGCGGGAAATCGTCAAGCGCCAGATCGCCTATGTGAACGCGCTGCGTTGCCAGCTTCGCCGCCGGCCGATCGGCGAGGATGTCACGCGATTCCTGCTGGAGGAGGACAAGGGCAAGGCGCTGGCGCGCACCAATCCCGCCAACGGATTGCTGGACAGCACCGGCCGCCGCATCGACATCGCCCGGCAGAAGGGCTGGATCGACACCATCCAGCAGGCGCAGATGGAAGCGGTGCTGGTCGACATCGCCAATGCGCAGGGCGGCATGGAGCGGCTGAAGAACACGCCGCTGCCCGTGCAATATCGCTATCTGCCCACCATCTTCACGCACGTCTTCTGCGTCGCGCTGCCGATCGGGCTGGTCGAATCGCTGGGCTTCGCCACGCCGCTGGGATCGACGGTGGCGGGCCTCATGTTCATGGCGGTGCTGCGGATCGGCGACGACCTGACCGACCCCTTCGCCAACACCGTCCACGACAATCCGCTGACCGCGATGTGCCGCACGATCGAGATCGACTTGCTCCAGTCGATCGGCGATCCCGCGCCCGAGCCATTGGCTCCGGTAAATGGGGTACTGTGGTAGCCCATTTACAAGAAGGGAGACCGGATCAACCCTTCCGTTCGTCATCCACCATGTCGGACGCGAGTTCCAGACCGCGCCGCCCATCGGCCGGCGTGTGCGCTGGGGCCTTGGGATGGGGAATGTCCACATCCTCCTCGACCTCCAGCATGCCTTCCCACTTGGTGATGACGGACGTGGCGATGGCGTTGCCCAGCACGTTGGTGGCGGTGCGACCCATATCCATGAAATGGTCCACCGCCAGGACGAAGGCCACGCCCTCCACCGGCAGGTCGAACTGGCCCAGCGTCGCGGCGACCACCACCAGCGACGCGCGCGGCACGGCGGCAATGCCCTTGCTGGTGACCATCAGGACCAGGAGGATGGTGATCTGCGTCGCGATCGGCAGGTCGATGCCATAGGCCTGCGCGATGAAGATGGTGGCGAAGGTCGAATACATCATCGACCCGTCGAGGTTGAAACTGTAGCCCAGCGGCAGCACGAAGCTGTAGATACGACGCGGCACGCCAAACCGGTCCAGCTGTTCCAGCATCTTGGGATAGGCGGCTTCGGACGAGGCGGTGGAGAAGGCGATGAGCAGCGGCTCGCGCACATAGCGCACCAGCTTAAGCATGCGACGCCCAAGGAAAATCGACCCCGCCGCGAACAGCAGCGCCCACAGGCACATGAGCGCGATGTAGAATTCGCCGACCAGCGCGCCATAGGTCTTGAGCACGCCCAGCCCCTGCACCGTGACGGAGGAGGCAAGCGCGCCGAACACCGCGAAGGGGGCGACGCGCATGACATAGCCCGTCACCTGCAACATCAGTTCGACCATCGCTTCGATCACGGTGACGATCGGCTTGCCCTTGTCGCCGATGGCGGTGAGCGCCACGCCGACGAACAGCGAGAAGACGACGATCTGGAGGATCGAATTTTCCGCCATCGCGCCGACCATGGACGTCGGGAAGACGTGCAGGATGAAGTCGCGGAAGTTGAGCGCCTGCGTGTCGACGCCGCTTTCCGCGCCGGAGCGGACCAGGTTCAGCCCTTCGCCGGGCGCGAAGAAATTGACGAAGATGAGGCCCAGCGTCAGCGAGATGAGGCTGGCGATGATGAACCAGGCGAGCGCGCGCCCGCCGATCCGGCCCAGCGCCGCGCTGTCGCCCATATGCGCGATGCCGGCCACCAGCGTGGAAAATACCAGCGGCGCGATGATCATCTTGATGAGGTGGAGGAAGATGTCCGCCAGCAGGTGGAAATAGCCCGCGACATCCTTGGCCAGCGCTTCGTCGCCGCCGACCCAGAGATTGGCTACGAAGCCGGTGACAACCCCCAGAACCATGCCAAGGAGGATGAAGGCCGTCAGTCTGTTTCGCATCAAATCCCTCTGCGGCCGCCCATGTGCGGCCCTCATCTATTTAACATCTGTTTGGCCGACACCTAACAGGCGGCCGACCCACCCGCAATCGGACACCCGCTGCAGGGGGAAAGACGAAGCAGGGGCTGCTTTCCGCCCCGCAAAAATGATTGCCGATCGATCGCCGCAGCCCCTTTCAGGGGTAAAGCAGCCCTTCGCGCCAGGCCGCGCCGTCGCGCTCGAACAGCCGGCGCTCGTGCAGCCGGTGCTCGCGATCCTGCCAGAATTCGATGCGCGCGGGCGTCACCCGAAAGCCCGACCAATGCGGTGGACGAGGGACCGGGCCGCCCTCGAACCGGGCGCTGACCTCCGCGAAGCGATCCATGAAGACATCGCGCGAGGGCAGCGGCCGCGACTGGTCGGAGGCCCAGGCGCCCAGCTGGCTGTCGCGGCTGCGCGTCGCGTAATAGGCATCGGCGGTGGCGTCGTCCACCGGCCCGACAACCCCCTCGATCCGAACCTGCCGCCGCAGCGATTTCCAATGGAACAGCAGCGCGGCATGGGGGTTTTCCAGCAGCTCGGCGGCCTTGCGCCCCTCGAAATTGGTGTAGAAGACGAACCCGTCCGGGCCGTGGCCCTTCAGCAGCACCATGCGCACCGAAGGCCGTCCGCGCGCGTCGGCGGTGGCGAGCGCCATGGCGTTGCTGTCGTTGATCTCGGTCTCGCGCGCCTGCGCGAACCATTCGTGGAACAGGGCGAAGGGATCGGTCATGCGCCGCCTTCTAGGGGAAGGGGGCGGGGCTGTCGATAAGCGGTGCGGCGGCGTTCCGTCTTGAATAGCGGCCCGGCATCGTCCACATAGTCGCCAAGTGATGCTTTTGTGCAACAGGTAGAGTGAATGGCCGATCCCTATTCCACTTTGGGCGTAGCCCGCGGCGCCAGCGAGGCGGAAATCAAGTCCGCCTATCGCAAGCTGGCCAAGGAGCTTCATCCCGACCGGAACAAGGACAATCCCAAGGCGGCGGAGAAATTCTCGGCCGTCACCAACGCCTATGACCTGCTGTCGGACAAGGACAAGCGCGCCCGGTTCGACCGGGGCGAAATCGACGGCGACGGCAATCCGACCGCGCCTTTCGGCTTCGGCGGTGGGGGCGGCGCGGGCGGTGGCTTTCGCGGCCAGCCGGGCGGCGGCTTCGACGCGGGCGGCGCGGACTTCGGCGATATTTTCGAAGGGCTGTTCGGCGGCGCGGGCCGACGGGCGGGCGGCGGCGGTTTCGGCGGCGGCTTTGGCCGTCAGGCGCCGCAAAAGGGCGCGAATGTGGCCTATCGACTTGCCGTGCAGTTCGTAGACGCCGCCACCCTCAGCCCTCAGCGGATCACGCTTCAGGACGGGAAGACGATCGACCTCAAACTTCCTGCCGGCGTCGAAACCGGCACCCAGATGCGCCTCACCGGCAAGGGCCAGCCGGGGCCAGGCGGCGCGGGCGACGCCATTGTCACCATCGAGGTCAAGCCGCATCCCTTCTTCACGCGGGACGGCGACAATGTGCTGCTCGACCTCCCGATCACGCTCGACGAGGCGGTGAAGGGCGGCAAGGTCAAGGTGCCGACCGTCGATGGCCCGGTCATGCTGGGCGTGCCCGCCGGAACCTCATCCGGCAAGACGCTGCGCCTGCGCGGCAAGGGCTTTACGGGCAAGGACGGCGCGCGGGGCGACCAGCTCGTCACGCTCCAGATCGACGTGCCGGCGGATGATCCCGCGATCCGCTCGCTGGTCGAAAGCTGGCAGGATAGCCGGGCGGTGCGCGCCCATCTGGGCGTCTGATGCGTTAGGGCCGGCGAATGCCGATGCCGTCTCCCCTCTCGCCCGAACAGCGCCGCCGCATGGCGCAGGATGCGCGGTCACGCTGGCATCGCCAGATCGACCGCGTCCGTCCGGGCTCGCATTTCTTCGAGGTGCTGAAACGGGTCGCGGTCGGCACCTACAGCGACGGTTTCATCCACGCCGGCAATCTTGCCTATCTGTCGCTGATGACGCTCTTCCCCTTCTTCATCGTCGCGGCGGCGGTGGCGAGCATCTTCGGCCGGACGCAGGACGGGGTGCAGGCGGTGAACGCCTTCCTCCTTACCGTGCCGCGCGGCGTGGCCGACGTCATACGCCAGCCGATCAGCGATGTGCTGACTGCGCGCAGCGGCCCGCTGCTCTGGCTTGGTGGGCTCGTCGGCCTGTGGACCGTGGGCAGTCTCATCGAGACCGTCCGCGACATATTGCGCCGCGCCTATGGCACGAAGAGCACGAAGCCCTTCTGGCGCTATCGGCTGGGCGCGATCGGCATCACGCTCGCCAGCGTGTTCGCGGTGATGTTCGCCTTCTCGATGCAGGTCGTCATCACCGGCGTGGATCAGTTCCTTCACCAGATCCTGCCCTGGGCTGACGAGGCGATCACGCTGGTCGCCTCGGCGAAGCTGGTGCCGATGGCAATCCTGTGCATCGCAATGTGGTCTCTGTTCGTCGCGCTGACGCCCACTGCCTACAAGGACGCCCGCTTTCCCAAATGGCCCGGCGCGGTCGCGACGTCGCTGTGGTGGTACGCCACCACGCTGCTGCTGCCGCCCACCTTGTCCCTGCTGGGCGGCTATGGGCGGACCTATGGCAGTCTGGCCGGGGTCATGATCACGCTCATTTTTTTCTTTCTCGTCGGGCTTGGCGTGGTAATTGGCGCGGAATTGAACGCGGCGCTGGCGGAATTCCCCGAAGAGGACGACGCCGAAGCGAGAGAAGATCAGGGAAACGGAACGACGATATGACAGGCTTGATGGCAGGAAAGCGGGGCCTCATCATGGGGCTGGCCAACGACAAGTCGCTGGCCTGGGGCATCGCCAAGCAACTGCACGCACAAGGCGCCGAACTCGCCTTCTCCTACCAGGGCGAGGCGCTGGGCAAGCGGGTGAAGCCGCTGGCCGAGCAACTAGGGTCGGATTTCCTGATCGACTGCGACGTCACCGACATGGCCAAGCTGGACGCTGCCTTCGCAGAGATTGAGAGCCGCTGGGGCCGGCTCGACTTCCTGGTCCACGCCATCGGCTTTTCCGACAAGAATGAGCTGCGCGGCCTCTATGTCGACACCAGCCTCGACAATTTCCTGCTGACCATGAACGTGTCGGCCTACAGCTTCGTCGCGGTGACGAAGCGCGCCCGCGCGCTGATGCCCGAAGGCGGCAGCATCCTGACGCTGTCCTACTATGGCGCGGAAAAAGTCATCCCCCATTACAACGTCATGGGCGTCGCCAAGGCGGCTCTCGAAACCAGCGTCAAATATCTGGCGATGGACCTTGGCCCGGAAAATATCCGCGTCAACGCCATTTCCGCTGGTCCCATCAAGACGCTGGCGGCGAGCGGCATCGGAGATTTCCGTTACATTCTCAAATGGAACGAGCTGAATTCGCCGCTGCGCCGGAACGTCACCATCGACGATGTGGGCGGCGCGGGTCTCTATCTGCTGTCGGACCTGTCGTCCGGCGTCACCGGCGAAATCCACCATGTGGACGCTGGTTACAACGTCATCGGCATGAAGGCCGAGGACGCGCCGGATATTGCACTGGATAGGTAGGGATCGGTGCCGACCGTCCTGCGCGAGGGCAATCTGCGCATCGTCATCTACACCGATGACCACCCTCCGCCCCTTGTCCATGTCTTTTGCGACGGTGAGACGAAGATCGCGCTGTTTGGGCCGCAGAACATGGCAGAAGTCGTGCGGATCTTAGGGGCGGACCGGCGTGAGAGTCGACGGGCGCTGCAAATCGTGCGAGAAAAGCGGGATTATCTGCTCGAGAAGTGGAACCGCATTCATGGGTGAACTGACCCAGGCCCAGTTTGAAGACGCTGTCAGGCGAGGCGCGCATGATCTTGCGATCAAGCCGCGCGCCCGCGCCGCGCGCTATGACCGGGACAGCGGTCGCATCGTCATCGACCTCGTCAGTGGAGCCACCTTCTCCTTCCCTGCCAACCTGGCGCAAGGTCTCGAACAGGCGAGCGCTGAACAACTGGAGGCGGTGGAAGTTGCCGGTGCGGGCTTCGGTCTGCATTGGGAGGAACTGGACGCCGATCTGACCGTCGAAGGTCTGTTGGCTGGTCGTTTCGGCAGCGCGCGCTATATGGCAGATCGATTCGGACAAGATTGGGATAGTGAAGCCGCGGAATGAGTTTCAACACCTTCGGTCGCGTCTTCCGCTTTTCCACCTGGGGTGAAAGCCATGGTCCCGCCATCGGGGCCGTGGTGGACGGCTGCCCACCGGGGCTGCCGCTGAGCGAAGACGACATCCAGCCCTGGCTGGACCTGCGCAAGCCCGGCACGTCCAAATTCACGACCCAGCGGCGCGAGCCCGACGAAGTGCGCATCCTCTCGGGCGTGTTCGAGGGGCGGACGACCGGCACGCCGATCAGCCTGATGATCGAGAATACCGACCAGCGGTCGAAGGATTATTCGGAGGTCGCCAAGGCCTATCGCCCCGGCCATGCCGACTATGCCTATGACGCCAAATATGGTTTCCGCGACTATCGCGGCGGCGGGCGGTCTTCGGCGCGCGAGACGGCCAGCCGGGTTGCGGCGGGCGCTGTGGCGCGGCTCGTTATCCCCGAAGTCGACATCTTCGCCTATGTGAGCGAGATCGGCGGCGACGCGGTCGACTATGCCAACTTCGATCCGTCGCAGATCGGGGAGAACCCCTTCTTCTGCCCGGACGCAGAGGCCGCGAAGCGCTGGGAGGCATTGGTCGACGCGGCCCGCCTCGACGGCTCCTCGCTGGGGGCTGTCGTGGAGTGCGTGGCGTCGGGCGTGCCGGCCGGCTGGGGCGCGCCGCTCTATGCCAAGCTCGACAGCGAACTGGCGAGCGCGATGATGAGCATCAATGCGGTCAAGGGCGTGGAAATCGGCGACGGCTTCGCGGCGGCGCGCCTGCGTGGCGAGCAAAACGCCGATCCGATGCGACCCGGTAATGATGGTCCGATCTTCCTCGCCAACCATGCCGGCGGGATCGCGGGCGGCATCTCGACCGGGCAGCCGGTGAAGGTCCGCGTCGCCTTCAAGCCGACCAGCTCCATCCTGATCCCGGTCGAAACGGTGACTCGGGAAGGAGAAGCATCCGACATCATCACCAGGGGGCGGCACGACCCGTGCGTCGGCATTCGCGGCGTGCCGGTGGTCGAAGCGATGATGGCGCTGGTGCTGGCCGACCAGAAGCTGCTGCACCGCGCGCAATGCGGGGGCTGACACGCCGAACCGACGCGCGGGCGCGGTAAAAGCGCGAGACGACTCGGGCGCGTTACGCTAAGATGACATTCATCGCCCGCGGGTGGGCGAGCGGCAGAGCGTAAGCCTGGGGAGCGTCAGCATGCAACGCATGGTTTGACGGTCAAAGCGTCCCCTGACAGCCGCGACACGAGCCGGCCATCTCGCATGGCCGGCTCATTTCGTTTGGGCCGATGGCGGAATAAGGCAGGCCATTGGCTGGCGCGCGGCCCTGTCGCCGGCGCGAGAGGGCGGGCATCTCCGCTGCAGACGCCAACAGGATATGCCCGATGACCAGCCCGCACGCGACCTCCCTTCCCTTCACGCAGGTCGACGCCTTCGCCGACGCCCCCTTCGCCGGCAACCCTGCCGCCGTCATGCCGCTCGACGCGTGGCTGGACGATGCCACGCTTCAGGCGATCGCGGCGGAAAACAACCTGTCCGAAACCGCCTTTACCGTGCCCACGCCCGACGATCCGGAGGCCGACTATGCCCTGCGCTGGTTCACGCCGACGGTGGAGGTGAAGCTGTGCGGCCATGCGACGCTGGCGAGCGCGCATGTGTTGATGGTGGGGGACGCGGTGCGGTTTCGTACGCGCCATGCCGGCGTGCTGACGGTCCGCCGCGATGGAGAGGGCTATGCCATGTCGCTTCCGGCGTGGACGATGGAGGAGAGGCCGCTGCCCCACCTGGCGGCGGGGCTGGGCGGCGCGCCTGTCGCCTCCTTCTGGCGCGACGGCGGCTACGCCTTCTTTCTCTTCCCCGACGAAGCGGCGATCCGCGCGCTCGATCCCGACTTCGCCACGCTGAAGGGGCATGGCGACGTGATGCTGATCGCGACCGCGCCGGGCGACGACAGCGACTTTGTCAGCCGCGTCTTCGTGCCCGGCGGCGGGGTGGACGAAGACCCGGTGTGCGGCTCCGCCCATTGCCTGATGACGCCTTTCTGGGCGGAGCGGCTGGGACGTACGTCGCTGCGTGCGCATCAGGTTTCGGCGCGGGGCGGGCGGATCGGTTGCCTGCTGGACGGGGATCGTGTGGTGCTCACCGGACCGTGCCGCACCGTGATAGAGGGGCGGTTCTTCCTCTAACCGGGGAACAGGCCCACCAGCTTCGCCAGCGCCGTGCGCACCGCACGGCGCTGCTCCTTCTCAGGCGACATGCCGATCCGCACGACCGTCAGCCGCTGCGACGGGGATACCAGAATATATTGCCCGTTATGCCCGACGCAGCCGAACAGGCTCTGCGGCGCCTGTCCCGGCATCAGCGCGCTTTCCGCGCTCTCGCGATTGAGCCAGATGTGCAGGCCATAGGCCGCGTTGCGGCGTGACGGCGTGGTCATCAGGTCGATCCATTTTTCCGGCAGGATCTGATGGCCGGTCGGCCCTTTGCCCCGGCGGCGCAGCAGTTCGCCGAACCGGCCATAATCGCGCGCGGTCATGTGCAGGATGCTGCCGCCGATCATCGTGCCCGCCGCGTCATATTCGGGCGTCAGGCTGGGCAGCTTGCCCGGCGCCTTCAAGCGCCCGTCGATGAAGGTCTGCATCGCCCGCCGCCGCGTGTCCGGATCGGTGCTGTTGGTCAGCATCCGGGTCATGAGGTCGGACAGGATCATGGTGCTGGCGGTCGAATAGACGAATGCGCTGCCCGGCGCGTGGGCCAGCGGCTTGGCCTTGGCATAGCCGGCCATGTCCGGCGCGCCGTCCATGAACAGCATCCGCACCGTGTCGCCCTCCGTCACTGGCTCGCCATCCTCCATATGGTCGAGGCCCGACGTCATGGTCAGCAACTGGCGCAGGGTGATGGCGCCGCGCGGGTCGCCGGGCTGCCGCCAGGCATCGACCGGAACCGGCGCGTCCAGCGCCAGCCGCCCGTCCGCGACCATCAGCCCCACCAGCACCGCCGTCACGCTCTTCGCCATGGACCAGGACATGAGCTTCGTGTCGGGGCCGAAGCCCGGCGCGTAGCGTTCCGCCACGATCTCCCCGTCGCGCATCACCAGCAGCGCGCGGGTCTGCCCCATCGCGTCATCCTCGAACAACGGATCGATCGCGCCGCGCAGCGCGCTCTCGCTCACCACCGCATCGTCCGCCACGCGGTAAAGCGGCACCGGCTCCTGCTGCGCGCGCACCGCCAGCGTGCCTGCCGCGACGGTCGCGATCAGGGCCGCGCCGATACCAAGGCGCTTTACGATTCGGCTGTCGATCTGCATAAGCCGGCGGCTTGTATAGCATAGCAGGAAACAGCGCCATGACGGCGAAACGCAAATGGTGGATCGGCGGGGGGCTGCTCGCCCTCATCCTGTTCGGGCTGCTCGCCTGCGCGGGACCGACGCTCAACGCGCGCGCGAAGCTGGGCACCGCCTATGGCGCGCGGATCGCCTGCTCCTGCCGCTATGTCGAAGGGCGAGAGATGGCGAGCTGCGCCGGCGACAAGGAACCGGGCATGGCGCTCGTGCGGTTGAAGGACTTGCCCGAAGAGCGCGCCGTCCGCGCCAGCGTCCCCCTGCTCGCCAGCCGCACCGCGCGGTTCAAGCCCGGCTGGGGCTGCCTGCTGGACCCGGCGGATTGACCTTGTGACACATCATGCCGACGCAGGGCGAGACGAGGCACGTGACTCGACTCGCCATCTCAGGCAATGACGCGCCGACGCGGCCTGCGACCCCAGCCTGCGCTGGCGTGACGACTGGGGCTGGCCCCACAGCGTGCCGCCCGCTAAGGCCCGCTCCATGCCGCGCGACATCCCTACGCTTCTCCACGACATATTCGGTTTCACCCGCTTCCGGGGCGTGCAGGAAGAGGTGGTCGGGCGCGTCATCGCGGGCCGGCCGACGCTCGCCATCATGCCGACGGGCGCCGGCAAGTCGCTCTGCTACCAGTTGCCCGCCGTCGCGCTCGACGGCTGCTGCGTCGTCGTCTCGCCGCTCATCGCGCTGATGCATGACCAGTTGCGCGCGGCGCAGGCGGTGGGCATCCGTGCCGCCAGCCTCACCAGCGTCGACGCCGACTGGCGCGAGACGCAGGACCGGTTGCGCAATGGCGACCTCGACCTTCTCTATGTCGCGCCGGAGCGGGCGAGCGGGGAGGGGTTCCGCAGCCTGCTCCGCTCCGCGAAGATCGCGCTCTTCGCCATCGACGAAGCGCATTGCGTATCCGAATGGGGACATGATTTCCGCCCCGACTACCGCCTGCTGCGGCCGCTGCTCGACGAATTTCCCGCCGTCCCCCGGCTGGCGCTCACCGCCACGGCCGACGCGCATACCCGCGCCGACATCCTGGTCCAGCTCGGCATCCCCGAAGACGGCCTCATCATCTCGGGTTTCAACCGGCCCAATATCCGCTACGCCGTGCACCCGCGCGACGGTCTTACCCGCCAGCTTGCCGACCTGCTCGTCGAGGAAAAGGGTCCGGGCGTCGTCTATGCCCAGACTCGCGCCGCGACCGAAAAGCTGGCCGAAACGCTGGGCCGTGCGGGCCGCCCGGTGCGCGCCTATCATGCCGGCATGGACCCGGCCCAGCGCGCCGCCAACCAGGCCGCCTTCATCGCCAGCGAGGATATGGTGATGGTCGCCACCGTCGCCTTCGGCATGGGGATCGACAAGCCCGACGTGCGGTTCGTTGCCCATGCGGGCCTGCCCAAGTCGATCGAGGGCTATTATCAGGAATCGGGCCGCGGGGGCCGCGACGGCGAACCGGCGGTCGCGCATCTCTTCTGGGGCGCGGAGGATTTCGCCCGCGCGCGGATGCGCATCGCGGAACTGGAACCCGCGCGCCAGCAGGGCGAACGCGCGCGGATAGCGGCATTGGGGGCGCTGGTCGAAACGGCGACCTGCCGCCGCGCTATCCTGCTGCGCCATTTCGGGGAAAACCCGCCGCCGACCTGCGGCAATTGCGACAATTGCCTCAATCCGCCCGCCAGCGCCGACGCGACCGAGACGGCGCGCAAATATCTCTCCGCCGTCTATCGCACCGGCCAGAGCTTCGGTGCGGGCCATATCGAAGCGGTGCTGACCGGCGCGCCGAACGACAAGGTGCGCGAGCGCGGGCATGATAAAATCTCCGTCCACGGCATCGTCATGGGCGATGAAGCCGCATTGCTGCGCCCGGTGCAACGCGCCCTGCTGGTGCGCGACGCGCTGGAGACGACCGAGCATGGCGGGCTGATGCTCGGTCCCAATGCCCGGCCGATCCTGCGCGGGGAGGAGGAGGTGCGCATCCTCTTGCCCCCCAAGCGCGAGCGGCGCGGGCGGAATGCGCGCAAGGGCGCGGACGCCAATCCGGTCGGTGATCCGCTGTTCGACGCCCTGCGCGCCTGCCGCCGCGAACTGGCGCAGGACCAGGGCGTGCCGCCCTATGTCATCTTCCACGATTCGACCCTGCGCGAAATGGCCGAGCAGCGCCCCTCCTCGATCCGTGAAATGAGCCATATCAGCGGCATCGGCCAGAAGAAGCTGGACGCCTATGGCGATGCCTTCCTGGCGGCGATCCGCCCGTTTCTCTGACGCAAATCGCTTGAAACCGTCGCCCCGCCGTCGCATGGCTCATGCCGAAAAAGGAGAAGCCGATGTTCCGCAAGCTCACCGACCATGTTCTCGTGTCCCCGCAGATCAGCGTCGAACAGGTGGCCGAAGCGAAGGCGCAGGGGGTGACGATCATCGTCAACAACCGTCCCGATGACGAGGAGCCGGGCCAGACCAACGGCGACGCGATCGAGGTGGCGGCGAAGGAAGCCGGCATTGCCTATGTCGCCGTGCCGGTGTCGCATGGCGGCTTTTCGCCCTGGCAGCTCGACGGCATGGCGCAGGCGCTGGAGCAGGCGGAAGGCGGGAAGATGCTCGCTTATTGCCGGTCGGGCACGCGCAGTACCCTGCTCTGGGCGCTGACCCGCGCGCGCGCCGGCGATCACCCTGACGTGCTGGCGGCGCAGGCGGCTGCGGCCGGATATGACATCAGCCCGGTGCGGCAGGTGATGGATACGCTGAAGCCGCAATAGCCGGAGGCCCGCCTTAAACCCGCCGGAACGGGAAGGGCGCGGCGGTCCGTTCATAGCTGTGCAGGTCCAGCGCGCGCGTGACCGGCGGCAGCGCGCGGTCGGGGCAGTCGCGCCGCTCGCACAAGGAGCAGGTCGGCCCGATGCCGGTGGCCTCGTCGCGCTCCACGTCGATGTCGTCGGCATGGACGATCCGCGCGGCATGCTTCGCCTCGCATCCCAGCGCGATCACCGATCCGGCACGCGCGGCTCCGCGCGGCAGGCCGATGCTCAGTGTCAGGAAGCGCCGGCCGTCCAGCGTCTCGATCAACTGCCGGCGCATCTCACCCGCGCCATGCGGTGCGTGCGCGTCCCAGCGCGGGCAGGTGCCGCCATAGCGCGCGAAGGGATAGGCCTCGCCATCGAACCGCTTGGACAGGATGCCCGCCCGGTCTAGCTTGACGAGGAAGAAGGGGATGCCCCGCGCCCCGGTGCGGTGCAGGCTGGTCAGCCGGTGCGCCACCTGCTCCGCCGACGCGCCGAACCGGTCGATCAGCAAGGGGATGTCGTACCGGCTCTGCTCGGCCGCCTGCCGGAACCGGTCATAGGGCATGACGAGGGCGGCGGCGGCATGGTTGGTCAGCGCGATCTGGATCAGGCGGCGGCTGTCCTCGTCCGGTGGCGCGGCGCGCGTGGCCTGCGCGGCGATCGCGTCGGCCAGTTCCTGCGCGCAGAGATGATAGGCGAGCGCGAACAGTCGCCCCGATGCGGAGAGCCGCTCGCTCAGCATCAGCCGCCGTCGGTGCATGTCGTAATGGCGCAGCGATCCGGCCATGATATCCGCCCGCATCACCTGCACCGCCATGCCGTGCCGGTCCTTCAGCCGCTGACGCAGCGCCGCTTGCAGCATGGCCGGGTCTTCGGGCAGATCCGTCGCGATCGCTTCGGCCGCCGCGTCGATGTCGGCGAAATGGTTGCCCGCCTTGGCGATCGTTTCGCGCAGCCAGTCGAGCGGCGCGACCAGCAGGGGTTGCGCGCTTCCCGCGACGGCGTCCCCCGGAATGCGGCGCAGGTCGGTCAGCGCGCGGTAGAAGCGGGCGATGGCCTCACCCACGCCGGGATAATTTTCCGCGACGTCCAGCACCTCGTCGCGCGCAATGCCGATGTCGCGGACCAGCGGGTCGGACAGGATTTCGCTGAGGTCGCCCGCGCTGCCGTCCGCCGGGCTGGCGGTGAAGTCGCGAATGTCTATGTCATAAGTGTTGGCGAGGCGCAGCAGCATCTGGGCGGTTAGCGGCCGCTGGTTGCGTTCCAGATGGTTGAGATAACCGGGCGACACGCCCAGTTCCTCCGCCATGCGCGTCTGGTTGAGGCCGAGTTCGCGCCGCAGCACGCGGAGCCTGGGGCCAAGATAAAGCTTGCGATCCGTCACGTCTGCCATTTGGTCATAATGTCATGAAGTGACATAATGACCAAATCAAATCATGACCGCGCCGCACTCATCGCCCTTTCGCATCGCGTCCAGCTGTCTACATCCTTGTCTCAGCACGAAGCAGGAAGGACCAAGCCATGACCACCGACACGATCCAGCGCCCCGAGCCAGCCCGGTCGCGGGCTGTCTTCTCGCAGGAGGATTTCGGCCTCATCCGCACCGCCATCGCCCATTATCTGCGCGAGGTGCAGGATCAGCCCGAATCCGTCAAATATGCCAATCTCTATCATCGCCTCGGCCGCGTGGCCTGACGATCCATAGTTAAGATAGGGAAGGGCGCGGCGGGCAACCGACCGCGCCCTATTCTCTGTCAGAAGAGCCGCGTCAGCCCGTAGAAGAGCGCGCCGATCGCGGCGGCGGCGGGCAGGGTAACGACCCAGGCGACGATGATGCTCGACGCGACGTTCCAGCGCACGGCCGACAGGCGGCGGGACGCGCCCACGCCCACGATCGCGCCGGTTATGGTGTGGGTGGTGGATACGGGCACCCCCAGATGCGTCGCCAGGAACAGCGTGATCGCCCCGCCCGTTTCCGCGCAGAAGCCCTGCGCCGGGGTCAGCCGCGTGATCTTCGATCCCATCGTGTGGACGATCTTCCACCCGCCCAGCAACGTGCCCAGCCCCATCGCCGCCTGGCAGCTGATGACGATCCAGAAGGGCACATGGAACTCGCCGCCCAGCATCCCCTGCGAATAAAGCAGCACCGCGATGATGCCCATCGTCTTCTGCGCGTCGTTGCCGCCATGGCCCAGCGAGTAGAGGGAGGCCGAGACCAGCTGGAGCTTGCGGAACACCCGGTCCGCGCCCTGCGGCGTAAAGCGGCGAAACAGCCAGCTGATGACCAGCACCAGCATCAGCGCCAGCAACAGGCCGATGGCGGGCGACACCACGATGGCCGCGCTGGTCATGAACACGCCGTTCCACACGACTGCCGATAGTCCCGCCTTCGATATGCCCGCGCCCAGCAGCCCGCCCACCAGCGCATGGCTGGACGAGGAGGGGATGCCCAGGCCCCAGGTGATGAGGTTCCAGCTGATCGCGCCCATCAGCGCGCCGAAGATCACCTGCGGGTCGATGATGGCCGCATCTACGATGCCCTTGCCCACCGTCGTCGCGACATGCAGGCCGAAGAAGAGGAAGGCGATGAAGTTGAAGAAGGCGGCCCAGGCGACGGCATATTGGGGCTTCAGCACCCGCGTCGACACGATGGTCGCGATCGAGTTCGCCGCATCATGCAGCCCGTTCAGGAAATCGAAGGCCAGCGCGACCGCGATCAGCGCGACCAGCAGGGGGAAAGCGATGGGGTCCATGAGGCTGGCGCGCGATCAGGCGTGGTCGATGACCAGGCCGGAAATCTCGTTGGCGACATCCTCGAAGCGGTCGGTCACCTTCTCCAGATGGCTGTAGATTTCGTTTCCGACGATGAAGTCCATGGGGTTGCCGGCGCGCGCCTTTGCATAGAGTGCCTTCAGCCCGGCCTCGTGCAGCAGGTCGGCATGGCCTTCCAGCTTCACCAGCCGCTCGGTCAGTTCATGCAGCCGGGTCGCGTTGAGGTTCAGCGATCGCAGCAGCGGCATCGCCTCCACCGTGATGCGCGCGCATTCCACGATCAGCGCGCTCATATCCTGCATCTGCGCCGGGAACTCCGTCGCCTCGAACAGGGCGATGGCCTTGGCCGTCTGGTTCATCTGGTCGATTGCGTCGTCCATCACGCCGATGAGGCCGGTGATGGCGCTGCGGTCGAACGGCGTCACGAAGATGCGGCGCACGTCCTGCAACACCTCGCGGATGATGTCGTCTGCGCGATGTTCCTCGTCGGAAATCGTCTTGATGTGCGCGGCCATGTCCGGCCCGCCCTTCAGCAGTTGCGCCAGCGCATCGGCGCCGGCGACCAGCGTCGCGGCATGATCCTCGAACTGCTCGAAGAATCGCCCCTGCTTGGGCATCAGCGCATGAAACCAGCGCAGCATTCCGGTCCTTTCCCTTTGCCATTCGCGGATCGCCAGCAGCGACCGGATGAACCAGCCCGGGTCCGCGGGCGGTTCCCGGAAGCCCGCGATGATGGACTGGAGGTCGGGCTCGTCCACCGCCTTGGCCGCATCGGCCACGGAAAACCAGCGCAGCTCCCTTTGTCCCTGCTCGGGCCATTGCGTCAGGTGGCGGGTGACTGCAAGCGGAAAAACCTCGACCGTCGCCTCGCGCGCTCCGCCGCTCCGCCGCCTCTTGTCGTACCGATAGCGGCCGAGTGGCGCCGGGCAGGCGACGCCGTGGATACCCGCCTCCTCGAACGCCTCCAGCTCGGCGGCGCGATGGCCGGCCAGCCCCTTGATGCGATTGCCCTTCGGGATCACCCAGCGCCGAGTGTCGCGCGACGTGATGAGCAATATCTGCATCGATCCGTCGGGAGCGGTGGTATAGGGCAGGGCAGCGATCTGGCGCATGGACCGATTGTAACCATAATGTCACAATCCGCAATGACCTCGGCCGATAATCTAGGCTATAGGCCGGGGGGGGCGCCGCCGCCCCGGCCCTCATATGATCAGAGCGAGAAGCGTGCCGTCACCCTTATGTCGCGCCCGGCCAGCGGCGCATAATCCTTGAGGAAGCTCGCATGACGCCGCGCTTCCACGTCGAAGATGTTGTTGGCCGACAGCATCAGCGTGGTGCGGTCGTTGCCCGGCAGCGGCTTGAAGGAGATCGACGCGTTGACCATCGTGTAGCCGTCGGTGGGCGTTTCGAAGTCGGTCACGCGATCCTGGTCGAACACATGCTCGACCTCCGCCCGCGCGGACAGGCGCGTGCCCTGCGCTTCCAGCCCGCCCAGCAGGCGCAGCGGCGGGATGCGCGGCGCGGGGCCGCTGCCCTTGATGGTCGCGCGCACATAGTCGGCGACGCCATCGACGTTGATCTTCGTCTCGCCGATCCGGGCCAGCGTGACCGACCCTTCCGCCTCGAACCCGTAATAGCGCGCGTCCGCCTGGGAAAAGGCGTAGCAGGGGAATTCCAGTTCCGCGCCGCCATTCACGCCCTGGCACACGCTGTCTGCGACGATGCTTTCGTAGATATAGCCGCTGAACCAGTTGTGATAGGCCGCCAGGCTGACGCTATAGCCCTCGCCCGATCCGCGCAGCGTGCCTTCCACGCCCCAGCTCTTTTCCTTGCTGAAGTCGGGATTCCCAAGTTCGAAGGCCTGCGTCCCGGCATGGTTGCCGCGCGCGAACAGTTCCTCCGCCGACGGCGCGCGTTCGCTGCGCGACAGGTTGAGGCCCACGCGCCAGCCCGGCACGATCGCCTGGCTGATCCCCAATGAACCCGAATAGGCATCGAAGCTGCGGCTGCGCCCATCGAAAAACAGGCTGTCGTCGGCATCGGCTTTCAGGTCGGTATGCTCGTAGCGCGCGCCCGCCTCCAGCCGGGTCGCGCCCAGGTCCAGCGACTGGAGCGTGAACAGGCCGATCTGGTCCGTGGTATTCTTGGGCAGGAACTTCTCCTCGCCGATTACCTGGAACCGGCGGGTGAAGAACTGCGTGCCGAACGCGCCGTCCCATCCGCCGCGCTTGGACTGCACGAACTCCAGCCGGCTTTCCATCGACTGGTTGAGGAAGGTCGTGCCGACCGCGCCGTCTTCCTCGATTTCCTGATGCTGATAATCGGCCCAGCCCGCGCGCAGGCGGATGCTGTCGAGGAAGCCGCCATTCACCGCCACTTCGCCGCGCAGATCGGCGCGGTCCTGCTTCATGCGCAGCCGCACCTGCTCGGCCTCGCCATCGGGATCCAGCGAGTAGCGGATCGGCACGCCGTAGAAATTGTCTGTGTGGGCAAAGGAGATGCCGAGGTTGCCGCCATCATCGATATAGGCCGCGCCCCCGGCCACTTCCCACACGCGCCCGGCGCTGTTGGGCAGCTTGCCGCGCAGGTTCGCCAGATCGCTGATGTCTGGATCGGCGCTGGCGGCCGCCTGTGCGCGCAGTGCGGGGGAAAGGATATAATTGCCCGTGTCCAGGTTGCCGGTCTTGGCGTAGCTGCCGTCCAGATGGACCACGAATTTCTCGGCGAGCGGAACCTCGATCTCGCCAGCGCCGCTGCGCTCGTTCGCGGCCGATCCGTAGTTGCCCAGCGCGTCGATATGGACCGCCTCGTCCGGCACACGGCGCGGGATGCGGCTGTCGATCACGTTGACGACGCCGCCGATGGCCGATGATCCATAGAGCAGCGCCGATGGGCCGCGCAGGATCTCGATGCGGTCGGCGGTCAGCGGGTTGATCGCGACCGCATGATCGACCGAGGTATTGGAAACGTCGAAACTGCCGATGCCGTCGGTCAGGATGCGCACCCGCTCGCCCTGGAAGCCGCGCAGGATGGGACGCGACGCATTGGGGCCGAAGGAGGTGGCGGACACGCCCGGCTGGCGCGCCAGCGTCTCGCCGATGCTGGGGCGCAGGTCGCGGGTCAACTCCTCACCGGCCAGGACAGACGTGCCCGACAGGATGTCCCCCTGCCGGCGGGGGATCAGCGCGGTGACGACGATGTCGACCTGCGGGTCATGATAGGCGCCGGCCTGACCAGCATCTTCGGGCGCGGCCTGCTGGGCGCGGGCGGCGACGGGCAGGGCGAGGGGGGCGGCGGACAGGGCAATCAGCGCGCAGCCGGCGCGCAACTTGAGGGTAGGGGACATGAAAGGCGACCATCCTTCGTGACTCAGGAAGATGAGACCCTGTATCAGGATGATATATTATCACAAGATCGTTTCGCCGCATTTCTGATGCAGTGCGGCAAAAAGGTCATAGTGCGCGCGCGGCCCGATCATCATGACGGACGAGCGCGCGCAGCCCGCCATTCGGCCGCATCAGCATGGGCCGCGCCGAGCGAATATGGTCGCCGCTGTTGAAAGGATGACGGCCTCTTGGGCTCAGCGATCGCGCCGGCCGAGCAAGCGCAGCCGCAGGGCATTGAGCTTGATGAAGCCCGCCGCGTCGCGCTGGTCGTAGGCGCCTGCGTCATCCTCGAATGTCACGACCTTCTCGCTATAGAGCGAGTAAGGCGACTTGCGGCCGACGACATAGACGCCGCCCTTGTACAGCTTCAGGCGGACGGTGCCGGTCACCTTCTCCTGGCTGTGGTCGATCGCCGCCTGCAGCATCTCGCGCTCGGGTGAGAACCAGAAGCCGTTATAGATCAGCTCGGCATAGCGGGGCGCGAGTTCGTCCTTGAGGTGCGCCGCGCCGCGATCCAGCGTCAGTTGCTCGATGCCGCGATGGGCGAGATGATAGATGGTGCCGCCCGGCGTCTCGTACATGCCGCGCGACTTCATGCCGACGAAGCGGTTCTCGACCAGGTCGAGCCGGCCGATGCCATGCTTGCGGCCATAATCGTTGAGCGTTTCGAGCAGGGTCGCGGGGCTCATGCCCACGCCGTTGATCGCAACGCCATCGCCGCGCTCGAAATCGATGGTGATATATTCGGGCGCGCCGGGCGCATCCTCCGGGTTCACCGTGCGCGAATAGACGAAGTCCGGGGTCTCTTCCCACGGATCTTCCAGCACTTTCCCCTCGGACGAGGTGTGCAGCATGTTGGCGTCGGTCGAGAAGGGCGCTTCGCCGCGCTTGTCGCGCGGGATCGGGATCTGATGCTGCTCGGCGAACTCGATCAGCTTGGTGCGGCTGGTCAAATCCCATTCGCGCCACGGCGCGATCACCTTGATGTCGGGGGCGAGGCCGTAATAGCCCAGCTCGAAGCGGACCTGGTCATTGCCCTTGCCGGTCGCGCCATGGCTCACGGCGTCCGCGCCGACCTGCCGCGCGATCTCGATCTGCCGCTTGGCGATCAGCGGACGGGCGATCGAGGTGCCGAGCAGATAAAGGCCTTCATAAAGCGCGTTCGAGCGCATCATCGGGAAGACATAATCCCGCACGAACTCCTCGCGCAGGTCGTCGATGAAGATATGCTCCTGCCGCACGCCCATCAGCTCCGCCTTGGCGCGGGCCGGCTCCAGCTCCTCGCCCTGGCCCAGGTCGGCGGTGAAGGTCACGACTTCGCACTGATAGGTCTGCTGCAGCCATTTCAGGATCACGCTGGTGTCGAGGCCGCCCGAAAAGGCGAGGACGATGCGGTTGATCTTGTCTGACATGGCGGGGGCGACTCTCTTCGAAAAACGGGCGCGATAGGACCGGCGCGCCGGTAACAGGCACGCGTCGAAAGCGCAACAAGCCGCATGGAGAAAGGGACGAGAGGCTGGCGAGCCTCCCGTCCCTCTCCTTCGATCAGAACAGCATCAGCGGGTGCGGGGCTTGAGGAAGCCCGGCGACGACGCGCCCTGCCCGCCGAAGCGGTAGACGGTCTGGCTGCGGTCCACCGGCGCGGAAGCGACAGGCTCCGCGTGGGTGGTCTGCGGCGCGGCCATGGGCGTTGCGGCCGCTTCCCGCTGCGCGATCAACTGGCGCGCACGACGCAGCCGCTTGGCGCGGGTGAGGAAGGGATTTTCGGCGCTCGGCGGCGCGGCCACCATGGCGTCGAGGTCGGCGTCGCCATGAGAATAGGCGACAGGGGTGGTGCGCGCCGGGCGTGCGACGGCGACGGCAGGGGCCGCAGCAGCGAACGATGGCATCGGCTCCGCTGCGACGGCCGGTTCATCATAAACCGCATCGACATCGTCACGGCGGCGACGGCGGGCGAGGGCGGCGCCGGCAATGCCGATCAGCAGCAACGCGCCGCCGCCGATGCCCCAGAGCATCGCATCATTGTTCGCGGCCGGGGCAGGGGTGGCGGTGGCGGGGGAGGACGCCGGGGGCTCAGCCGCAGCAACGGCGGGAGCAGCCGGACCTGCTTCCGCAGGAGCCTTCGTTACAGCAGGAGCAGGCGCAGCGGATCGGGTTGACGGTTCGGCGGCAGGGCGCGGGGCGGCGGTGCGCCGGGCACTGGTGCGGCGGGCAGGAGCAGCAGCAGGCGTCGATTCCGCGTCGGAGGCCGCGCGCGCGGCGGCAATGCGTTCCTCGACCGGCGGGGTCGATTGGACGACCGGCTCACTCGGCTTGAATTCGATCGTCGGTGCCGCGCCAGTCGTAGCCTGGCTGACCGCTGCCGGAGCAGCCGCAGCCGGGGTGGTGGGCGCGTTCGCCACGGGCGGCGGCACGACGGGCGTCGGCGTCGGCGCGGCGGCGGTCGGCGCGGTGGGCGGCAGCGCCTCCTGCGCGAATAGAGGGGTTGCGGTCAGGGCCAGAACAGCGGCAATCGCGGCCCTGGCGGGGCGGGGGGTGCGAATATTTCCAGTCATAGCGGAAGTACAACAATCATCCCGCTGATTCACCGTCAGCGCGATCCACGAATCGCGACGAGATGCGATAAATGATCGGTGAGCCGATCAAGATGAACAGCGGTTCATCTCATAAGATGAACTATAGATTTACCGCCATCACATTCCTGAACAACGCTTAATCTTCAGCCTTGTCTTGCTTCGTGATCTTCGCGCCTTCCAGCAATGCGGCACGCCGTTCTTCTTCCGTCGCATCCATTTGACGCTGGGCTTTGGTCCGGCCGAAGCGCGCGCGATTGACTTCAGCCTGGCTGGCCTTGTCGGCGCGTGCTTTCGCCTTGCGCGCCTGCCGCAGGTTGACGACGTTGCTCATGATCGCTTCCTTCCGATCAGGGCGATAAACTTTTCGCTGCCATCTTGCCAAGCCATGTACGGTGCCGCCATTGTCGGCCATCCGTCCCGCAGCCCCGCGCGAAAGTTCATGACCAGCATCCACGACGTCGCCGCCCTGGCTCAAGTTTCGATCAAGACGGTGTCCCGCGTCGTCAACAAGGCGCCCAATGTCAGCGACGAGCTGCGCCAGCGGGTAAAGCTCGCGATCGAGCAACTCGGCTACCGTCCCAATCAGTCGGCGCGCCGGCTGGCGGGCGGGCGGTCCTTCATGATCGCCTTTCTCTACAACAATCCCGCGCCCGGCTATGTCAGCCGCATCCAGATCGGCGCGGCATGGCGCTGTCGCGAACTGGGCTACCACCTGGTGGTGGAGCCGATCTCGCTGGGCGGGGAGGAGCGGTTCGAGGTGCTCGAACGGCTGGTGGCGGCGTTGCGGCCCGACGGCGTGCTGCTGGTGCCGCCGCTGTCGGACGATCCGGGGCTGCTGCAACGACTGGCGGATATGGGGTTGCCCTGCGCGCGGATCGCCGGGTCGGAAGAAGGCGCGGGGTTCAACATCCACACGCCCGAACATGCGGCGGGCCGCACGATGGCCGATCATCTGATCGGGCTGGGCCACCGCCGCATCGGCGTCATCACCCCGCCGCCAACCCACACGGCGGCGCTGCGCCGGGTGACCGGCTTTCGCGAAGGGATGGCAGCGGCCGGATTGGCGGAGGACGCGGGGCTGTTCGTGGAAGGCCGGTTCGACTTCGCATCGGGCGTGGAGGCAGGCGAGGCGCTGCTCAAGCGCAGCGATCCACCCACCGCCATTTTCGCGACCAACGACGAAATGGCGCTGGGCGTGCTGACGCTGGCGCATCGCGTGGGGCTGCGCGTGCCGGAGGAGCTGTCGGTGACGGGATTCGACGACACGACCGCCAGCCTGACCTCCTGGCCGCCGCTCACCACCATGCGCCAGCCGCTGGAGGATATGGGCCGGACGGTGATCGACGCGCTGGCGGACGGGCTGAAGCAAACGCCGCCGCTGCAATTCACGCTGGTCCGGCGCGGCAGCAGCGGCCCTGCGCCGGGGCGCTGAGGCGCTTTACAGAAACAGGAATTCGGCGAGCGCGCCCACTGCCGGCTTGTCGGCCGCGCCCGGCCCGACCGCCTGCCGCACGTCTATCGCGGGCAGCGGCATGTCGAGCGCGAGCCGCTTTATGCCCTCCATCCGCCCCAGGTCGCGCGCCAGCGGGCCGAAGGCCGCGAAACAGCCCGCCCCGTCCCGCAGCGCCGCCAATATGTCCGCCATATTGTCGCTCTCCAGCGCCGGCGCGGCCATCTGCGCCCGTCCCTGCGCCAGCGCCGCATCGACGACCCGCCGCATGCCGCCGCCTTGCTCGAAGGCGATCATCGGCGTCACCGACAGCGCGGCGCGGCTGACGCTGTCTGTTCGCGCAAGGGGATGGGACGCGCCGACATAGAGGTTGAGCGGTTCCGACCAGCCATAGCGCGACGGCAAGCCCTCAGGATCACCCAGCGCGTAGAAATAGGCGATGTCGGCGCGCCCTGCGGCCAGAATGGCGGCCGCGTCCCGCGCATCATGGACATGCAGGTCGAGCGCGATCGCGACATCCTCATTCGCCGCTTCGAAGGCGGACAGCGATTCCTGAAGCCGGCCGAACACCGGCGCCGGCGCGGCCAGCAGGATGGTGGGGCTCGCTGGCTCCGACAGGCGGGACGGCTTCGAGAGGGGGGGCGGGTCCGCGTCTGGTGCGGGATCGACGGCGGCCGCATCCTGATCCTGCGCGATCTGCAGCATCGCCTGTGCCGTCTTGCGCCCCGCCGGCGTCAGGCGCGCGGCGGTCGTCGGTTCCTCGAACAGGCGATAGCCCAGCCGCAGTTCCAGCGCGGCGATGTCCGCCAGCAATTGCCCGACGCCGATGCCAAGGTCCGCCGCACAGCGCGAAGCGTCGCCCGCCGCCACCATCTGCGCGAAAATGTCCAGCTGGCGCAGCGAAGGGCTATCCATATGCGACTGATAGAGGATTTGGGCGAAAGGGGTAAGGGCGTTCTTCACCCCGGCCACGCAATGGCGGTTGACGAGCGCCCCCCGATGATGGCAGGGCGCGTTGCTGCCGGGCGGGTATAGCTCAATGGTAGAGCACTAGCCTTCCAAGCTTGTGATGCGGGTTCGATCCCCGCTACCCGCTCCAGCCTTTTCCGACATCGATCGCACGGCCGCCTGTCGCAGGCCACTCTCCCGGCCCGGCCGTCCCACCGCAACCGTGTCCCCTTTGATACAATTCGCGACATATCCGTGCCCGGCCTGACAAAGTTGCGGGACATTCCGTCTTCATAAGCGGCTTCAAGGACGGCGCACCGCCGTTCGCGACGACCCCTCACGAAGGACACAGACATGCTTCGCAAATTCATGTTCACGGTCGCGGCCGGATCGCTGTTCGTCGGCGGCCTTGCGGCGACCCATCTCGCTTATGCCCAGCCTGGCCCGGAAGGCGGCCCGCGCGGTCGTGGCGGCATCATGGCGCTGGCCGATGCCGACAAGGACGGCAAGATCAGCAAGGCGGAAATGACCGCCGCCGCTGAAGCCCGCTTCACGCGCATGGACGTTGACAAGGACGGCCAGATCACGCCCAAGGATCGCGATCTCAAGCGCGCCGAGCGCCTCGACACGCGTTTCGCCGCGCTCGACACCGACCATAATGGCCAGATCAGCAAGGCCGAGTTCGCCGCCGGGCATCAGGCGCGGGCCGACAAGCGCGCCGAGCGGGGCGGGCCGGACGGCAAGCGCCGGGGCGGCCGGCGCCATCGCGGCCCGGACGGCTTCGGCCCGATGGGCGGAGCGGGCAAGGACGGCACCGTGACCAGGGCGCAGTTCCTCGCCAGCGCGACCGAGCGGTTCGACCGGCTCGACGCGAACAAGGACGGTTTCGTCAACCCCGACGAGATGAAGGCGGCGCGCCAGGCTATGCGCGCTCAGTGGCGCGCGCGTTAGGCGAGCCAGGACTGAACTCATGTCCGGCGCGGCGGCGACGCGGGGCTCACCCCCTGTGCCTCCCCCTGGCCCCGCCTGCCGCCCGCCGAACCGGAAGGGCGAAGCTGCCCCCTTGGCTTCGCCCTTCCCACCCTCTCGAAGCCATGACAGACAGGCGTGATGAGCGAACGACCCCATCTTCTGCTCGTCGATGACGAGCGTTCCATCCGCGAGCCGCTGGCGCATTATCTGTCGCGCAACGGCTTTCGCGTCACCGCTGTCGAAAGCGCGGCGGAAGCGCGGCTGCGCCTGAACGCCAACGCGATCGACCTTGTCATCCTCGACATCATGATGCCGGGCGAGGACGGCCTGTCGCTGTGCCGCCATATCCGGGAGACGAGCGAGATTCCCGTCATCCTGCTGACCGCCAGGTCAGAGGAGACGGATCGCATCGTCGGCCTTGAGATGGGCGCGGACGATTATGTGCTGAAACCCTTTTCGCCGCGCGAGCTGGTCGCCCGCATCAAGGTGATCTTCCGCCGCGTCGCCACCGGCGGGCAGCGCGTCACAGCGCCGGACGGGGCGACCTACGCCTTTGCCGGCTGGCTGCTCAAGACGCAGGAGCGGACGCTGATCGACGCGGAGGGGGTGTCGCTGCCGCTGTCCACCGCCGAATATAATCTGATGCTCGCCTTCGCCACGCGCCCCAATCAGGTGCTGAGCCGCGACCAGCTGCTCGACATCACCCAGGGGCGGGAGGCTAACGCCTTCGACCGCGCGATCGACAACCAGATCAGCCGCCTGCGCAAGAAGATCGAGCCGGACCCGAAAGCCCCAACCCTCATCAAGACCGTCTGGGGCGGCGGCTACACGCTGTCCGCCGACGTGCGTAAGCTGTGAGGCGGCCATCGTGAAGACGCTGCGTTTCCTGCAGCAAAGCCTGGTCGGCCAGATCATCCTTCTGGTCGCGGTGGGCCTGTTCGTTGCGCAGGCGATCAATTTCACGCTGCTGCTGCGCGAACGCAACCGGGTGGTGCTGACCGGCCAGACCGCGCCCGCCGTCTACCGCATCATCAATGCGCTCGATGCCCGCGCGGACCGGGGGCCGGGGCAGGATGACGCACGGCCGCAGAGGCGGGAGCGGCGCGACTGGCGCGCCGTGCGCTTTGCCGAAGGCCGCCCGGCGCTGCCCGGCAAGCCGCGCCCCGACATCGAGCGGCGCGCGGCCGACATGTTCTCCGACATCGGCGTCACCGTCCGTTCCATCGCCGCGGCGGAGGATGACAGGCCCCTGCCGATGCGCCGCTGGGAACGGATACGCATGCGCGCCACCGGGGACCAGGCGCAGGGTCGCCCGGCCACGCTGCTCACGCTGGCGGTCGAATATGAACCCGGCCGCTGGGTCGTCGCGCAGGCGCGCGGCGGCGACCGCGCGCCGCGCTTCCTCCCCTGGCTGATCGGCCAGACGCTGATCCTCTACATCATCGTGCTCGCGCCGCTCGTCTGGATCGGGCGACGGATGGCCCGGCCGATGCGCCAACTCACCGGCTCGGCCCAGCAGTTCGCCCGCACCGGATCGGCCGATCCGGTGGACGAGCGCGGCCCCGGCGACGTGCGCGACCTGACCATGGCGTTCAACGCCATGCGCGCCCGCATCATCGCGATGCTGGATGAAAAGGACAGGATGCTGGGCGCGATCGGCCACGACCTGCGCACCCCGCTCGCCTCGTTGCGCGTCCGCGCGGAATCAGTGGAGGATGAAGGCGAGCGTGCCCGCATGTCGCAGACCATCGAGGAAATGAACCGGATGCTGGAGGACATCCTCTCATTGGCCCGCGCGGGCCGCAGCACGGAAAGCGTGCAGAAGGTCGATCTTTCCTCGCTGGCCGACGCGGTGGTGGAGGATTTCCTCGAACTCGGATCGCCGGTCGACATGGCCGACAGCGACCGGGCGGTGGCCTTCGTGCGGCCGCAGCAGATCCGTCGCGCGCTACGCAACCTCATCGAAAACGCCATCGTCTACGGCGCGCGCGCCCATGTATCGGTCAGCCGGGAGGGCGGCGCGGTCCGCATCGCCGTCGCGGACGATGGCCCCGGCATCGCGGAGGACCGGATGGCCGAAATGCTCGAACCCTTCACCCGCCTGGAAGGGTCGCGCAACCGGGAGACGGGCGGGGCGGGCCTGGGCCTCGCCCTCGTCCGCGCGATCATGGCGGAACATCAGGGCGAGCTTCGGCTCGCCAACCGCCCCGAAGGGGGGCTGGAGGCGAGCCTGATCCTGCCTGCGTGAAGGAAAGAACGTCAGGCCGCGGCCCGGCGCTCCTTCAGCTCCTCGTTCAGCATTTCCGCGAGCAGGAACGCCAGCTCCAGCGACTGCGCCGCGTTGAGACGCGGGTCGCAATGGGTGTGATAGCGGTCCGCCAGCCCCTCGTCGGTGATCGCGATCGCGCCGCCGGTGCATTCGGTGACATTCTGCCCGGTCATTTCCGCATGGATGCCGCCGCCGAAGCTGCCTTCCGCCCGATGCACGGCGAAGAAGCCGCGCACTTCGGCCAGAATGCGGTCGAACGGACGCGTCTTGTATCCGTTCGCAGCCTTAATGACGTTGCCGTGCATCGGATCGCACGACCACACCACCGGATGCCCTTCGCGCAGCACCGCGCGGACGAGCTTTGGCAGCCCCGCCTCGATCTTGTCATGGCCGTAACGGGTGATGAGCGTGATCCGCCCCGCCTCCCGCGCCGGATTGAGCACGTCGAGCAGACGGATGAGCGCCTCCGGTTCCAGCGAAGGACCGCACTTCATGCCGATGGGATTGCCGATGCCGCGCAGATATTCGACATGGGCGCTGCCCTCGAACCGGGTCCGGTCGCCGATCCACAGCATGTGTGCGCTGGTGTCGTACCAGTCGCCGGTCAGCGAATCCTGCCGGGTGAGCGCCTGCTCGAACGGCAGCAGCAGCGCTTCGTGGCTGGTGTAGAAGCTCGTCCCGCCAAGCTGCGGCACGCTGTCCGCGTCGAGGCCGCAGGCGCGCATGAAGTCAAGCGCCTGGCCGATCTGGTCTGCCATCGCCTCGAACTTCGCGGCCCAGGGCGAGCGCCCCATGAAATCGAGCATCCAGCCATGCACCCGGTCGAGGCTGGCATAGCCGCCCGTCGAAAAGGCCCGCAGCAGGTTGAGCGTCGCCGCCGACTGGTTATAGGCGCGGATCATCCGCTCCGGGTCCGGCTCGCGCGCTTCCGCGGTAAAGGCGATGTCGTTCACATTATCGCCGCGATAGCTCGGCAGTTCGACGCCGCCGATCGTCTCGGTATCGGCCGATCGGGGCTTGGCGAACTGGCCCGCCATGCGGCCGACCTTCACCACCGGCAGCTTCGACGCGAAGGTCAGCACCACCGCCATCTGCAGCAGCACGCGGAACGTGTCGCGAATGTTGTTCGGGTGGAACTCGGCAAAGCTCTCGGCGCAGTCGCCGCCCTGCAGCAGAAAGGCTTCGCCCGCCGCGACCTTCGCCAGATCGGCCTTCAGATGCCGTGCCTCGCCTGCAAAGACGAGCGGCGGAAACTGGCTGAGCTGGCTCTCCACCGAGGCGAGCGCCTCCGCGTCCCTGTAGAAGGGCATCTGGATGCCCTTATGGCTGCGCCAGCTTTCCGGCGTCCACTTCGCCGCCACGTCGAGTCTCCTTCACATCGTAAAAATAGGGGGCGCACCTACGCTCTTGAGGGGCGCAAGGCAAGTTTGTAGCGGTCCCGCCAGCCCTTTGCGCAATGATTTGTCCCGATCAGCCTGATCGGACGGCTCTATTTCTCGCAGGGCCATCGCTCGTTGAGCGCGACGCTGACCAGCACCGACGCCGGGCCTTTGCGCTGGTCGGGCCAGCGTTCCAGATAGGCGACGGCGGTGTGGCGGGCCTCGTCCGCCGTCATGCGGTCGGGCCAGCATACCGGACGGGCGCGGCCGATGAACATGTCCTTGCGGATGCCGTCCACCACGCCGACTATATAGGCGGTGCAGGCCAGGTCATAGGCGGCCGCCTTGTTGCGGCATTTGGCGAGCAGCGTGGTGCCCGTTTCGAACATGAACGCCTGGGCCGGCGCCGGGGTTGGCAGGAGCGCCATTGCGGATGCCGCCACGGCCATGACGGGAAGGCGCATGTCGATGATCCTCTTATCCGTAAAAAAGCCGTGACTTAGATAGCGCCGGATGAACCCCGTCTGTCCAGTCAGGGTTTCCGCCTGGCGGTGAAGGCGAACGTGACCGCCACCTGGGGGGCAAGCCCCGCGCTGCTGTCGCCATTGCCGACGCCGAACGCCGCGCGCGCCACGGTCGCGCTGCCCGATACCTTGCGGGTCGCGTCCGCGCCCGACAGGGTGAAGCGGATCGTCTGCGGCTTCGACACGCCCTTCAGCGTCAGGGTGCCGTTCGCCCGATAGCGGCCGGGGCCGGTCGCCTCCGCGCCCTTCGCCGCGAACGTCGCGGTGGGATGCGCCGCCGTGCCGAAAAATTCGTCGCCGGGCAGCATCCCGTCCTTGTACGCATCGCCGACGCTGGCCGACGCCATGTCGATCGTCACCGCGATATCCGCGCTTTCGGGATGATCCGGGTCCATGACGATCTTCGCGGTCCATTTGGAGAAGCTGCCGCTGATGGTCTCGCCGTCATTGCCGACGGAAAAGCCGATGCGGCCGCCCGGCTGCACGATCCACGCGGGCGGCGGACCGGCGGGTTCCTCCTTCGCGGGTTCGCTTGCATTGTCGGCGGCATTGTCGGCTGGCTCGACGGCGGCCACATTCACTACGTCCGTCTCAGCCTCCGCTGCCGCGCCATTGTCCGGCACGGCCGGCGCAGCAGCGGCCGGCGCGGCCTTGCCCGATGGCAGGATCGCGCGCCCCGTCACGAACCCGACCAGCATCAGCGCCGGCAGCAGCAGGATCAGCGCCGCCGAACGCGCCGGGATCATCCGCCAGATCAAGCCATCGCGCATCAGCACATGATGCCGCAGCGCGCCCGCGACATGCAGCAGGAACAGCGCGACCCCGATCCAGGCGATCAGGCCGTGGCCGTTCTCCGCCCATTCATGCGCGCCTGCGGGAAGCGGCAGGTGGGGCAGGGGCAGCACGCCGAACAGCAAGGTCGGCACCTTCACCCTGGCGGTCGACACCAGCGCCCAACCGGTCAGCGGCGCACCCAGCATGAAGGCATAGAGGCCGACATGCACGGCGTTCGCCAGCGCACCCTGCCATCCGTCCTCGCTCTTGGGCGGACGCGGCTTCGTCATCCGCACGACGATGCGCACCAGCGTCAGCAGCAGGATCGCGATGCCCACCGACTTGTGCCATTGATAGAGGTGGAAGCCGCGCGCGCCCAGATCCTCCAGCCCCCATCCGACCGCCAGCTGGAAGGCGAGCAGGGCGGCGATGATCCAGTGCAGGGCAATGGCGGTGCGGCTGTAACGGTGCATGGGCGGTCGTCCCGGATCGTGGCGTGGGCGAAACTATGTCGGGATTTCAGCCAAGTCCAGTTGCGCGGCGCGAAACGGAGTGTTGCGGCGGGCGGACTTCTGTGTCCAAATGGCCGCACCCCCGCGATTTTTTGCGGCACGATTGCATCGGCGCACAGGCTGCGTAAGAGCGATGCAGCAATTTACAGGAGACAGGACATGGCCAAACCCGAATCCTGGCGGCTGCAACCCGAAGCCTATCGCTTCGTCACCAGCATCGATACCCGGTTCCAGGATCTGGACACGATGGGCCATATCAACAATGTCGCGATTTCCAGCATGTTCGAAACCGCGCGCATTCGCTTCCACCACCATCTCGGGCGGCATCCGCAGGAACAGGGCGTCCGCTGGCTGGTCGCCAATGTGACGCTCAACTTCATCGAGGAAGCGCACTTCCCCTATCCGTTCGAGATTCACTGCGCGATCGGTCATATCGGCCGGACCAGCTGGACGATCAGTTCGGCCGGCTTCCAGAAGGGAGTCTGCGTGGCGACTGCCGACACGACCGTCGTCACCCATGGCGCGGAGGGCCGCCGCCTGATCGACGATACGCTGCGCGAGGCGATGGAGCTCAATTTCCTGCGCAAGCCCGAATAGGGTCAGGAAAAGCCCGCCATCCGCCGGCTCCATTGCAGGGCGATGACGCCGCCCTTCACCGGCTGGATCATCGCCGCCGCCAGCAGCACTGCCAGCATGGGCCAGATCGCCGCCTGCCAGCCGAGCGGGATCGCAAAGGCCGCATTCACCTCGATCATCAGCGGCACCAGCATGTGGCCCAACAGCAGAATGACGATATAGGCGGGGAAATCATCCGCCTGATGAAGGTCGAGGCGCAGCCCGCAATGGGGGCATGTCGGCGCGGTCTTCAGGAAGCGCGCGAACATCCGCCCCTCGCCGCAGGCGGGGCATCGACCGCGCAGCCCCCTTGTCACGGCGGCGGCAACGGGCCGGTCAGGCGGGGCGGATCGCTCGGTCATCCAGCCTGCGCTAGGCCGCGGGCAGGGGACGCGCAACCGTCGATTGTCCCTGCCGCCCCTTTTCCGGTTTCCAAAGCCTGTTAAGGAAGCGCCATGCGCCTGCCGGGTCCAGCCGAAATCTTCTGCCTGTTCGACGATGCGCGCGCCCGCGCTGCGCCTGCACGCCTGTACCGCGATCCGGTCGAACTGATCGCCGCCACGCGGATGGAGGATGTCCAGCCCGCGCTCGACCGGGTGGCCGATGCGCGCGAAGCGGGCCTGCATGTGGCAGGCTATCTCTCCTATGAGGCCGGCCTCGCGCTGGAGGAAAGGCTCGCCCCCATCGCCCACCGGCGGCAGGCGGACGGCGGCGCGCCGCTCCTGTGGTTCGGCCTGTTCGAAGGGGTGCGCCTGATCCCACCCGAAGCGCTCGTCGCCATGCTGGCCGATCCGGCGGGCGTGCGCGTGGGGCCGGTCGCGCCGCTGGTCGACGCCGCCGCCTACCAGGCCGCCTTCGCCCGCGTGCAGGATTATATCCGCGCCGGCGACATCTATCAGGTGAACCTGACCTTCCCCTGCGACGTGCCCCTATCGGGCGATCCCCTCGCGATCTACGCCGCGCTGCGGCCGCGCGCGGCGGCGGGCTATGGCGGGGTCATCGAAACCGGCGCGCACAGCCTGCTCTCCTTCTCCCCCGAACTGTTCTTCACGCAGGTACGCGGCCAGCTGACCGCCCGGCCCATGAAGGGGACGGCGGTCCGCGCCGCCGACGCCGGGCAGGACGCGGCACTGGCCGATACGCTGCAAGGCGATGCCAAGCAGCGCGCGGAAAATCTGATGATCGTCGACCTGCTGCGCAACGACCTGTCGCGCGTGTCCCGCGCGGGCAGCGTGATCGTGCCCGACCTGTTCAAGGTCGAAACCTATCCCACGGTCCATCAACTGGTATCGACGGTGCGTGCCCGCATCCTGCCCGGCCTCTCGCCGGTCGACGTGCTGCGCGTGCTCTTTCCCTGCGGCTCCATCACCGGCGCACCCAAGGTGAGGGCGATGGAGATCATCGACGCGGTCGAACCCCATGCGCGCGGACCCTATACCGGGACGATGGGCTGGATCGATCCGGAAGGCGACGCCGCCTTCAATGTTGCCATTCGCACCATTTGCGTCGAAGAAGGGGCGGACACGGGGCGCCTGGGTCTTGGCTCGGGCATCGTGGCGGACTCGGATGGGGCGGCGGAATGGGCGGAATGCCTGGCCAAGGCCCGCTTTCTGTCGCTGGACTGACATGGGGTGCGCTGGGGCGCGAAGAGGTTTGATGGCACTGGCTGACGGACGGTTCGATCTGCTGGAAACCATGGCCTTCGATCCGCTGGACGGGATCAGGCTGCTGGATTTGCATCTGGCGCGCATCAGCCGCAGCGCGGAGGCGCTGGGCTTCAGCTTCGATCGGCACGGCGTGCGCAACGAGCTTCAGGCCGCCACCTTCCGATTGCGCGACCGCAGCCGGGTGCGCCTTCTCGCCTCGCGGACCGGCGCGGTAGCGATCGAGGTGCGCGAACATCGCACCTGGCCTCAGGCGATCGTGCCGGTGGCGGTGGTGCGCCGGAACGCCTCTGCCGACGATCCGCGCCTGCGCCACAAAACCACCGACCGCAGCGTCTATCGCGATGCGCTGCGCCGGGGCGGCACCTATGAAGTGCTGCTGAAGGACGACGAGGGCTTCCTGACCGAAGGCTGTTTCTCGACCCTGTTCGTCGAGCGCGGCGACAAGCTGGTGACGCCGCCTCTGTCGCGCGGCGCGCTGCCGGGCATATTGCGCCAAAGCCTGATCGACATGGGGGAGGCGGTGGAGGGCGACCTGCGCCTGCCCGATCTGGAGGGCGGCTTCTTCATCGGCAACGCCGCGCGCGGCATGGTCGCGGCGACATTGGCGCGATAGCGCCGCTATGTGCCGCTAAAGCCAATAAGCGCCAAGCGGACGGTTGCCCCTCTCGCCGTTGCGCACTAAGGCGCTCCGCGTCCGCTTATGTTGCGGAATTGGGGATTCTTTAGAAAGAAATTTGCCATGAGCCAGACTTCCGCTGCCCTCAGCCGTATCCAGCCGTCCGCCACGCTCGCCATGAGCGCCCGCGTGAACGCGCTCAAAGCCGAGGGCGTGGATGTGATCGGCCTGTCGGCGGGCGAACCCGATTTCGACACGCCCGACTTCGTCAAGGAAGCCGGCATCGCCGCGATCCGCAACAACCTGACCCGCTATACCGATGTCGATGGCACCGCCGACGTCAAGGAAGCCGTCGCCTTCAAGTTCAAGCGCGACAACGGCCTCGTCTACAAGCGCAGCCAGATCAGCGTGAATTCGGGCGGCAAGCACACCCTGTTCAACGCCTTGGTGGCCACAATCGACGCCGGCGACGAAGTCATCATCCCAGCGCCCTATTGGGTCAGCTATCCCGACATCGTGAACTTCGCGGGCGGAACGCCCGTCTTCATCGAAGGGCCGGCGAGCCAGGGCTACAAGATCACGCCCGCGCAACTCGACGCCGCGATCACGCCGCGTACCAAGTGGGTGATGCTGAACTCGCCCTCCAACCCCTCGGGCGCGGCCTATTCCGCCGATGAATTGAAGGCGCTGGCCGAGGTGCTGCTGCGCCATCCGCATGTGCTGGTGATGACCGACGATATGTATGAACATGTCTGGTATGCGCCTACGCCCTTCGCCACCATCGCGCAGGTGTGCCCGGAGCTGTACGACCGCACGCTGACGGTCAACGGCTGTTCCAAGGCCTTCTCGATGACCGGCTGGCGCATCGGCTTCGCGGGCGGCCCCGAATGGATCATCAAGGCGATGGGCAAGCTCCAGTCGCAATCCACCAGCAATCCCTGCTCGATCAGCCAGGCGGCCGCCGTCGCCGCGCTCACCGGCCCGCAGGATTTCCTGGAGGATCGCAACGCCACCTTCAAGAAGCGCCGCGACATGGTCGTCGCTATGCTGAACGACGCGCCGGGCCTCGACTGCCCGACGCCGGAGGGTGCCTTCTATGTCTATCCCGATGCCGGCGGCGTCATCGGTAAGACGACGCCCAAGGGCGCGGTGATCGATAGTGACGAGGCGCTGATCGGCTATTTCCTGGACGAGGCGAAGGTGGCGGCGGTGCATGGCGCGGCGTTCGGCCTCTCGCCCGCTTTCCGCATCAGCTATGCAACCTCCGACGAGGTGCTGAAAAAGGCATGCACCCGCATCCAGGAAGCCTGCGCCGCGCTGAAATAAGGCTGCACCAGGCGAGGCGGTGCTGCGCCTTCGCGGGCGCACACTGCGTTTTTCCTTGGAAAATGGTCATTCGATGCAAAAGGGAAACGGTGTTTTTCGCGCCGCGCCGTCTTGCGATCGACGCGACAGGCTCTATATGCCGGTTGCGAAGAGAAACTGATTAAAAGGTTCCGCTACGTTCGTCGCCCCGACGATGACTTTGGTCGAAAGCTGCTGCCGCAGCGCTGGCCGTTCAGACAGGGGCAAGGCGCACGAGCGTAGCCGGGGCCGGCACGACCGGCCGAACGAATGAAAGGCGTTGCCATGAAGGCGTTTCTGAAATCCGATCTGTTCCTGCGCTTCCTGGGCGGGTTCGCGATTGGCGCCGTGGCGATGTTCGCGCTCGCGCCCAGCGATCCGCCGATGTTCGGCACCACCGCCGTCGCCGCGACGTCGACTCATGGCAAGGCGCTCTAGCCTCCGCCTGACGTTGCTGGCCGCGGCGCTCGTCGCCGCGACCCCGGCCTGCGCCGAACGGGCCGTGCAGGCGCCCGTCCCTGCCTTGGACGCCACGCCCACCCAAAAACTGGAGACCGCCGTCTTTGCGGGCGGCTGCTATTGGGGCGTGGATGGCGTCTTTTCGCATGTGAAGGGCGTCCATCTCGTCGTTTCCGGCTTCTCCGGCGGTCCCAGGGGCCAGCGCGTAGACTATGAAACGGTGAGCGAGGGCGACACCGGCTTTGCCGAGTCCGTCCGCGTCACCTACGATCCCGCGCAGGTCAGCTACGGCACGTTGCTGCGCGTATTCTTCTCCGTCATCGCCGATCCCACGACGCTCAACTATCAAGGGCCGGACCACGGCACCCAATATCGCAGCGCGCTCTTCCCGCTGAACGCGCAGCAGGACAAGGCGGCCCGCGCCTACCTCGCCCAGCTCGGCAAGAGCGGCCTGTGGCGCGATCCCATCGTGACCCGCGTCGAACCCTTCACCGGTTTCCAGAGCGCGGCGCAGGACCATCAGGACTTCATGCGCAAAAACCCGCGCCACCCCTACATCCTGCGCTGGGACGCCCCCAAACTGGCCGCATTCAAGACGATGTATCCGGCGCTGTACCGGGAAAAGCCGTCGGCCTGATAGGCGGCCTATCTGATCCCGACCTGTTGACGGCTGCTGCCGCTTCGGGAAAGATGACCGCCGATCAGAAGGAGTCCATCGAAATGATCCAGCGCAACCGCTGAGCGCGGAAAAGGCTTTCGCGGTGGCGTTGCGCCGCCTTTGGCCGGATCGGATTTCGAGGATTTTATGCAAAGATTGAAAGGGCAGCTCTGCGTCGTGACCGGCGCGGCACGAGGGATCGGGCGCGCCATTGCGGCGCGGTTCTTGGAGGAAGGCGCCCACGTCATCCTGACCGACAAGGATGAGGCGACCGGGCGACAGACCGCGCGCGAGATGGACGCGCGCTTCATACGGCTGGACGTGCGGGACGAAGCGGATTGGAGCCAACTAGCAGATGCCGCGCCTGCCATCGACGTGATGGTGAACAATGCCGGGGTGACCGGGTTCGAGGGCGGACCGGTTGCGCACGACCCGCTCCACGCGACCCTGGCGGATTGGCGCGCGGTTCACGCGGTCAATCTCGACGGCACGTTCCTCGGATGCCGCTATGCGATCGGGGCGATGAGGGGACGAGGGATCGGCTCCATCATCAATATCTCGTCGCGGTCGGGACTGGTAGGTATTCCGCTGGCGGCGGCCTATGCCTCGTCCAAGGCGGCGATACGCAACCACAGCAAGAGCGTTGCGCTCTACTGTGCGCAGCAGGGCTGGCGCATCCGGTGCAACTCCATTCATCCCGCCGCGATCCTGACGCCGATGTGGGAGCCGATGCTGGGCGAAGGGCCGGAACGCGCGGCGCGGATGGCGGCGTTGGTGGCGGACACGCCGCTGCGCCGCTTCGGCACGGTCGAGGAAGTCGCGGCGATTGCGGCGCTGCTGGCGGCGGACGAGTCCGCCTATATAACCGGGGCGGAATTCAGCATCGACGGCGGGCTTCTGGCCGGATCTGCGGCAAGTCCAGGCTAAGGCCGAACGCAAAAAGGGCGGCGTCTGCAAACAGACGCCGCCCTTTTTGCACCGTGCCGATCCGCCGATTATTTCGGCGAAAGCACCATCAGCATTTGTCGGCCTTCCATGCGGGGATAGGCTTCGACCTTGGCGATCTCGCCGACATTTTCCGCCACGCGCTGGAGCAACTGCATGCCGAGCTGCTGGTGGCTGAGTTCGCGGCCGCGGAACCGCAGGGTGATCTTCACCTTGTCGCCTTCGCCGATGAAATCATGCACCTTCTTCATCTTCGTATCATAATCATGATCGTCGATGTTCGGACGCATCTTGATCTCCTTGATCTCCTGCGTCCTCTGGGTCTTGCGCGCAAGGTTGGCCTTCTTCTGCGCCTCATATTTATACTTGCCGATGTCCAGGAATTTGCAGACCGGCGGATCGGCATTGGGCGACACTTCTACCAGGTCGAGTCCCACATCGGCGGCGCGCTCGATCGCCTCCTGCGTATACATCACACCCAGATTTTCGCCTTCGTCATCGATCACGCGCACCTTGGGCACGTTGATGAACTCATTATAGCGGGGGCCGGACTTCGGCGGCGGCGCCAGCGGGCGGCGCATCATCGGGGGACGTATAGCTCTATCTCCTGTGGTCGTTTCGGAAAACGGACGGCTCTTAGCGGCTTTTGGGAAAAGCCGAAAGGGGCGCGTGGTCCCGCCATAGCGGAATCACGCGCCCTTGCGGCATTTCTGCCTCACTGCATATCGGGTGCCTGCGCCTTTTTTGCAAGCCGCTCGATCACGTCCGAGACGGAAATTATGGACTGCCCGTCCTTGCCCAGCTCCCGCAGCGCCACCGTGCCCTCGTCTGCCTCGCGCCGGCCGACGACCAGCAGGTTGGGCACCTTGGCCAGGCTGTGTTCGCGCACCTTGTAGTTGATCTTCTCGTTGCGCGTGTCGGTTTCTGCGCGGATGCCGGCGGCGCGCAGCTTCTCCGTCACCTCGCGGGCATACTCGTCGGCGTCCGACACGATGGTCGCCACCACCGCCTGCACCGGCGCCAGCCAGAGCGGGAAGCGGCCGGCATAATGTTCGATCAATATGCCGATGAACCGCTCATAGCTGCCGAAGATCGCACGGTGCAGCATGACCGGGCGATGCCGCTCGCCATCCTCGCCCACATAGCTGGCGTCGAGACGCTCGGGCAGCACGCGGTCGGACTGGATCGTGCCGACCTGCCATGTCCGGCCGATCGCGTCGGTCAGGTGCCATTCCAGCTTCGGCGCGTAGAAAGCGCCTTCGCCCGGCAGTTCCTCCCAGCCATAGTCGGGCGTGTTGAGCCCCGCCGCCGCCACCGCGTCGCGCAGCTCGTTCTCCGCCTTGTCCCACATCTCGTCGCTGCCGAAGCGCTTGTCCGGGCGCAGGGCCAGCTTGATCGAGTAAGTGAAGCCGAAATCCTTGTAGATGCGGTCGGCCAGCGCGCAGAAGGCGCGGACTTCCTCGACGATCTGGTCTTCGCGGCAAAAGATGTGCGCGTCGTCCTGCGTGAACTGGCGCACGCGCATCAGGCCGTGCAGCGCGCCATGCGGCTCGTTGCGGTGGCAGCAGCCATTCTCGTAGAAGCGCAGCGGCAGGTCGCGATAGCTCTTGATCCCCTGGCGGAAGATCAGGACGTGCGCCGGGCAGTTCATGGGCTTGAGCGCCATCCACTGCGCATCGTCCGACACCAGCGGCCCTTCATCCTCGACGTTCGGCACTTCATCGGGAATGACGAACATATTCTCGCGATATTTGCCCCAATGGCCGGACTGCTCCCACTGGCGCGCGTCCATCACCTGCGGCGTCTTGACCTCGCGATAGCCGGCTTCGTCGATCGCCCGGCGCATATAGGCCTCCAGCGCGCGCCAGATGACATAGCCCTTGGGATGCCAGAAGACGCTGCCATGCGCTTCCTGCTGCAGGTGGAACAGGTCCATCTCCGCGCCCAGTTTGCGATGGTCGCGCTTCGCCGCCTCTTCCAGCCGCATGAGGTGCGCGTCCAGCTGCTTCTTATTGAGCCAGCCGGTGCCGTAGATGCGCGACAGCATCGCATTCTTCTGGTCGCCGCGCCAATAGGCGCCCGACACGCGGGTCAACTTGAACCCCTGCGGATCGAGCTTGCCGGTCGAGGCAAGGTGCGGCCCCCGGCACATATCGTACCAGCCGTCGCCGCTATGATAGACGGTCAGCTCCTCGCCCGCGGGAAGTTCCGCCGCCCATTGCGCCTTGAACGTTTCGCCCGCGGCTTCCCATTGCGCGATCAGCGTGTCGCGGTCGATCACCTCGCGCTTCAACGGCTTGTCGGCGGCGATGATCTCGCGCATCTTCGCCTCGATCGCGGGCAGGTCTTCCTCGGTGAAAGGACGATCCTTGGGCGCGAAGTCGTAGTAGAAGCCATCCTCGGTCGCGGGACCGAAGGTGATCTGCGTGCCGGGGAACAACGCCTGCACCGCCTCGGCCAGGATATGCGCGAAGTCATGCCGCGCCAGTTCCAGCGCGTCGGCCTCGTCCTTCGCCGTCACCAGCGCCAGTTGCGCGTCGGCCTCCAGCGGCCGGCCGATGTCGCGCAGCTCGCCATCGACGCGCGCGGCGATCGCGGCTTTCGCCAGCCCCGGTCCGATCGCCGCCGCGATGTCCGCCGGCGTAGTGCCGGGCGCGACTTCGCGCACGGAACCGTCGGGCAGGGTGATCTTGAGCATGGCGGACACGGGAAGGGTCTTTCTTTATGGAAAATGCTTAAAAAGCGCGGCCACACAGGACCGCGCCTTTCCCTTAGATGGGCGGTCCGTCCTGTCAATAGAAGCCCTCTTGCCAGTACCGCGCGAAAGGCGCATCAATAATGTGCTGATATATCATATTCAGCGACAGGAGGGACGTATGGCTTTGAGCTTTGCAACACCCCGTGGCGCGGAAGGTGACACGCCCATGAGCGACATGAACACCACCCCGCTGATCGACGTGATGCTGGTGCTGCTGATCATGTTCATCATCACCATTCCGATCCAGACCCACAGCGTCGCCATCGACCTGCCGCAGGCAAGACCCGACCGGACCCTGCCGCACCCCGACCCCGTCAAGAACAAGGTGACGATCGACGCGTCCGGCATCATCCGCTGGAACGGGGCGGCGGTGGATCGCCTGACGCTCCGCCGCTACCTCGCCGCGTCGCTGCGCCTGCCGGTGGAACCGGAGCTTCAATTCCAGCCCGATGCCGCGGCGCGCTACGTCATCGTGGACGAAGTGCTCGCCGACATCCGCCGGTCCGGGGTCGAAAATCTCGGCTTCGTGGGCAATGAGCGCTACGCCGCCTTCTAACCGGCTGGCGGCTATGCCCGTTATCGGGATGGGTATTGCCGCCCGGTCCCGTCCAGCGGATTGAACCGCCGGTCCCCAAAGGGTAAAGCAGGCCCATGCGGGGACAGGGGCTGACATGAAACCAATGCGCTATGCGCTGGTGGCGCTGTTCTTCTATGCCGCTCTCTGGGGCGCGGCCCATGTCGGGATGCTGCCCGGCCTGCATTCCGGCGCGGCGGAGGGCCTGGTCGTCACGGCGGCGGAGAAGGCCGACCGCTTTCGCGCGCTCTGCCGCTACCTGCCGGTCATCCGCTGATCGCTTGTCCCCCTGGCCTCAGGCCAGCAGCAGCCGGGCGTCGTCGCTCGCCTCCTGAAGGACCGACAGCGGTCCTCCCACCACAACGCCGGGCGGCAGGTCGGCCGCCGTCATGCCGGACAGGGCCAGCCCGCTCTGACAGGCGACCGGTCTGACGCCAAGCGCCTCCGCTTCGCCGAGCAGGGTTGCGAGGTCGGGCAGGCCGGCGGCGCGATGCCGCGCGTCTTCCGGGGCTTCGACAGGCGGGCGCAACAGCGAAACCGCGTCCAGTTGCAGGAACAGCGTCACCCCTCCGCCCAGCGCCGCCTGCGCCGCCGCCAGAGTCAATGCCGCGCGCAGCCTTTCGCCATCGGCCGTGCCGACGATCAGGATCAGGGGGCGCACAGTTCCACCGCGCAGGCTGGGCAGGCCGGGTCTTTGGCGACGTCGATGGTGCGGAAGCGCATGGACAGGAGATCGGCGATCAGCAGCCGTCCCGCCATGTCCGCGCCGAACGGCACCAGCGCCCGGATGACCTCCAGCGCGGCGAGGCTGCCGATCGCGCCGGTCAGCGCCCCGATCACGCCCGTCTCCGCGCAGTTGCGTTCAGGCGCATCATCCGGCGCGCCGACCAGGCAGCGATAGCAGGGCTTGTCCGCTTCCCATCCGCGATAGGTGGACAGCTGGCCCTCGAACGGCCCGACCGCCGCCGAGACCAGCGGGATGCGCAGCGTCTGGGCTGCGTCCGCCACCGCCAGCCGGGTCGCGAAATTGTCGCACCCGTCCAGGATCACGTCCGCGTCGCGCAGGATCAGCGCCGCGTTGCCGGCATCGATCCGGGCGTTGATGGGGATCAGCTTCACGTCCGGGTTCAGCCGCGCCACCGCCGCCATTGCCGCTTCCGCCTTGGGCGCGCCAACGTCGCCGGTGCCGAACAACACCTGCCGCTGGAGGTTGGACAGCGCCACCATGTCGTCGTCGATCACCCGGATCGTGCCGATGCCCGCCGCCGCCAGGTAGAGGATCGCCGGACTGCCGATCCCCCCTGCGCCGATCACCGCGACATCGGCCGACGACAGCCGCGCCTGCCCAGCGCCGCCAATCTCCTTCAGCACGATATGGCGGGCATAGCGCTCCAACTGGTCGTCGGTCAGCATTACACTCCTGTCGATCCGAACCCGCCCGTTCCCCGCGCGGTGTCGTCCAGACTATCGACTTCCGTGAAGCTGGCAAGCTGCACCGGGGCGACCACCAGCTGCGCGACCCGGTCGCCCCGCGCGATGGCGAAAGGCTGGTCGCCCAGGTTGATGAGGATGATCTTCAATTCGCCGCGATAGTCCGCGTCGATGGTGCCCGGCGTATTGGGCAGGCTGATGCCATGTTTGAGGGCAAGGCCCGACCGGGGGCGCACCTGCACCTCATAGCCTTCGGGAATCGCCAGCGCGAAGCCGGTGGCGACGGCATGGCGCGCGCGCGGTTCCAGCACCAGTTCCTCGGCCGACACCACGTCCATGCCCGCCGCATGCGCCGTGGCATAGGCGGGCAGGGGAAGCCCCTCGCCATGGGGCAGGCGCTTGATCTGGATGTCAATCGGGCTGAGCGGAGAGGGCATCGGCAACCTTTTGGATTAGTGCATTAGCAACTTGATGCTTGAACATGGGAGGCCATCGGTCGATTCCGGCGGCGCTGACGATCTGGACAGTATTGCTATCCCCGCCCATCACATCTCCCGACACGTCGTTGGCGACGATCCAGTCCGCCCCCTTCTTCGCCAGCTTCGCCAGCGCATGGTCGGCCACCGCCTGCGTTTCCGCCGCGAAGCCTATGAGCAGGCGCGGACGCTGCGCATGATGGCCCAGCGTCGCCAATATGTCTGGATTTTCGGTGAGGGCGAGCGGGGCGGGCTGGCCGGACCCATCCTTCTTGATCTTCTGGTCGGCGGTGTCGGCGGCGCGCCAGTCGGCAACGGCCGCGACCATGATCGCCGCGTCGGCGGGCAGCGCCGCCTCGACCGCCGCCAGCATCTCGCGCGCGGTCTCCACGTCCACCCGGTCGACGCCGGCGGGCGTGGGCAGTTGCACCGGCCCCGCCACCAGCGTCACCCGGGCGCCGGCCCGCGCGGCGGCGGCGGCAATGGCGAAGCCCTGCTTGCCCGAAGAGCGATTGGCGATGTAGCGCACCGGATCGATCGGCTCATGCGTCGGCCCGGCGGTGACCAGGATATGCTTTCCGTCCAATGGCAGCGTATCGCCCTCGAAATCCGGCTGGCCCATCAGCGGATCGACAGGCAACGGCAGCGCCAGCAACCGCTCGATCTCGACCACGATCTCCTCCGGCTCGGGCAGGCGGCCCTTGCCATATTCGCCGCAGGCCATCGCCCCGCTCGCTGGTTCCATGATGTGGACGCCGTCGCCGCGCAGCGTTTCGAGGTTCCGCTGCGTGGCGCGGTGATGCCACATGCGCACGTTCATCGCCGGCACCGCCAGCACCGGCTTGTCGGTCGCCAGCAGCAGCGTCGTCGCCAGATCGTCCGCGATGCCATTCGCCATCCGCGCCAGGATGTTGGCGGTCGCGGGCGCGACCACGACCAGGTCCGCCTGGCGGCTGAGCTGGATATGGCCGATCTCCCGCTCTTCCTTCAGGTCGAACATGTCGCCATAGACATGGTCCTCGGTCAGGACGCCCAGGCTCAAAGGCGTGACGAACTGCTTCGCGCTCTCGGTCAGCACCGCGCGTACCGCAATGCCGCGCCGCCTGAGCAGGCGGACAAGCTCCAACGCCTTGTACGCCGCGATGCCGCCGGACACGATGAGGAGGACGCGCTTGGTCATAGCGCCAGCAACCGCCGCAAACCGGATGCCAGCGCCGCGCGGTCCGCCGTCTGGAGCCGCCCGACCGGCGTCAGTTCGCTCGTTTCCACGGTGTAGAGCTTCATCCTGATCTTGCACGGCTTGCGCAGCCCTGCCTCCTCATAACGGCTGATCGCCATGTCGCCATGCCATGCAGGCGCGTCACCGCGCGTGATCATGGCAACCACCGCGACGCCGGTCGCCCGGTTTGCCTCCTGCGATGACAGGATGACGACGGGCCGTTTGCGACCGCCCTCCCGCTCGATGAAGGGGACATGGACGATCGCCACGTCATGTGGTGACAAGGAACCGGCGCTCATAATTCCGCCCAATAGGCGTCCTCCTGCGGATCGTCCCATTCGGGCATCTGGGCTTGGAGGAAACGCGACCATTCGATTTCCGACCGATCGACCTTCATCAGCACGGCACGCCCGTCCTCCAGCGCGAAGGACACTTCATCGCCTGCCTTGAGACCAAGCGCTTGCCGCACATCGCGCGGGATCGTCACCTGATGCTTGATCGTCAGCTTGCCGCTCTTCATGGGTATTACGTAATACCGTATTACTTCGGTCGCAAGTCAGAGCATTTGCGACAACCACATCGCGCCAGCCCCGGCCGCCGCCGCCAGCACCGCCACCAGCGCATAGCGCCATCCGCCGCCTACCCGGATCAGCCTCACCTCGCTCAGCGGCGGGGGCGGGGGCGCGCCGCCTTTTTCGGGGAATGCGTCCTCGATCCGGCGGATGAGGCCGGGCAACCGTTGCAGCGTGCGCCAGTTCTCGATCAGCGTGTCGGCTGCCTTCGCCTCCGGCCCCAGCTCGGTGCGCAGCCATTCGCGCACATAGGGGCCGCTCGTCTCCCACAGGTTGATGTCGGGGTCGAGCGCGGTCGCCACGCCCTCCACCATCACCATCGTCTTTTGCAGCAGCAGCAGGTGCGGCTGCGTCTGCATGTCGAAATCGCGGGTGATGGCGAACAGCCCGTCCAGCATCCCGCCGACCGACAATTCGCGCACCGGCTTGCCGCGCATCGGCTCGCCCACGGCGCGCAGGGCGGTGGCGAACTCCGCGACATTGTGATGGGCGGGCACATATTGCGCCTCGAAATGAATCTCTGCCACGCGGCGGTAATTGCCGGTGATGAGGCCGTAGAGAATCTCCGCCAGCCACATGCGCGCGCGCCGGTCGATCCGGCCCATGATGCCGAAGTCGATGGCGACGATGTCGCCGCTCGCCGTCACGAACAGATTGCCCTGGTGCATGTCGGCATGGAAGAAGCCTTCCGCGATCGCCTGCCGCAGGAAGGCGTTGACGAGCCGGGCCGCCAGATCCTTCACATCATGGCCCGCCGCGATCAGCGCGGCGCGATCGGCGATCTTGATGCCGTCGATCCACTCCATCGTCATGACCCGGCCGGTTGTGCGGTCCCAGTCGATCTCAGGGATGCGATAGCCCGGCATCGCCTCCATCGCCTCGGCCAGTTCGGACGCGGAGGCGGCTTCCCGCCGCAGGTCCAGCTCGCGCGCGGTCCAGCGCTTCATGTTGGCGATGACCAGACGCGGCCGCAGGCGGGCGATCTCGCCGCCCAGTTGCTCGACATGGGCGGCGGCCCATTCATAGGTCAGGATGTCGCGGTTGAACTGCTCGATCACGCCGGGGCGGATGACCTTGACCGCAACGTCGCGCCCATCGGTGGTGAGCGCCCGATGCACCTGCGCGATGGAGGCGGCGCCGACCGGCACCTCATCGAAGCGGGCGTAGAGCGCTTCCAAGGGGCGACCGAAACTCTGCTCGATTTCAGCGCGGATCGTCTCGAACGGGACAGGGGGCAGAGCATCCTGAAGGCGCAACAGGTCCGCTGCCGCGTCCTCCCCGACCAAATCGGGCCGAGTCGCCAATGTCTGGCCCAGCTTGATCGCGGCCGGCCCGATCGCCTGAAACGCATCGGCATAGCGCGGCTGGGCGGGCACCCGCGCGCCGAAGCGCGCGAGGCGCACCAGCCGCCGCACCGGCGCGGGCGTCAACGGATCGCGCTCGATCCCCCGCAGCGCGCCATGTCGCGCGAGCGTCCGCCCCCATTTCAGGAGCCGCCAAATATGGGTCACATGGCTGGTCATGCCTGCGTCAGATCTTCCAGCCGCTGTGGATCGCGACAAGCCCGCCCAGAATCGGCTCCACCTTCGTGGCCGTGAAGCCCGCCTCGCGGATCATGCCCTCGAACTTTGGCATCGGCGGGAAGCGGCGGATCGATTCGATCAGGTAGCGGTAGCTCTCCGCATCATTGGCGAACAGCTTGCCCAGCTGCGGCACCAGCTTGTGCGAATAGACGTCATAGACGTCCGAAAATCCCGGCCATGTCGTCGTCGAAAATTCCAGGCAGAAGAAACGGCCGCCGAACTTCAGCACGCGGTGGGCCTCGCGCAGCGCCTTGTCGATATGGGTGACGTTCCGGATGCCGAAGGCGATGGTGTAGGCGTCGAAGCTGCGGTCGCCGAAGCTCAGCTCTTCGGCATTCTGCTCGGACCAGATGAGGCCATCATAGCCCTTCTTCTGCGCCCGCTCGACGCCGACCGCCAGCATTTCGGGGTTGATGTCCGACACCGTCACCTGCGCGCCATGGCGGTGCATGCGGAACGCGATGTCGCCGGTGCCGCCCGCCATGTCCAGGATCTGCTCGCCGGCCCGCGGCTTCACCCGGCGCACGAACTGATCCTTCCACAGCCGATGCGCGCCGCCCGACATGGCGTCGTTCATCAGGTCGTACTTGCCCGCCACATTGGAGAAGACCGCGCGGACCATGCCCGCCTTTTCGGCGGCATCGACGTCGCGATAGCCGAAGGATGCTGTTTCGCTCATGCAAAGCCCTCTAGACACAGATTGATCGCCGTTCCAGCCAAGAAGCTGGTTATTCCCCCGCGCCCTGCCTAGATGCGGATCATGCCCGAACTTCCCGAAGTCGAAACAACGGTCGCTGGCCTTCGATCCGTGCTGGAGGGGCGCGCGCTTTTGCGGGTGGAGCCGCGCCGCGCCGACCTTCGCTTCCCCATTCCGGTGGACCTGCGCCAGCGGCTGACCGGCGCGACCGTCACCGGCCTCTCCCGCCGCGCCAAATATGGTCTGATCGAAACCGATCGCGGCGACATGATGATCTTCCACCTCGGCATGTCGGGCCGCTGGCGGATCGACCCGGCCGAGATCGGCGCGCACGACCATCTGCTGATCGAGACCCGCGAAGGCCGGCTGCTGAGCCTCAACGATCCGCGCCGATTCGGATCGGTCGATCTGGTCCGCGCCGATGCCTGGTCTCAGTACAGCCCCTTCACGCGGATGGGTCCGGAGCCGCTCGGCCCGGATTTCGATGCGGACCGGCTCGCCGCCGCGCTGGCGGGCAAGGCGACGTCGATCAAGGCGGCGCTGCTCGACCAGCGGATCGTGGCGGGCCTTGGCAATATCTATGTCTGCGAAGCGCTCAACATGGCCGGCATCGCGCCCACGCGTGCGGCGGGGAAGATCGGCCGCGCGCGGCTCGTCCTTCTGGTGGAGGCGATTCGCTCCGTGCTCACCGCTGCGATCACCGCGGGGGGCTCTACCCTGCGCGATTATGCGCGGCCGGACGGAGAGCTGGGCTATTTCTCGAAACAATGGCGCGTCTACGGGCGAGAGGGCGAGTCATGCCCTTGCGGCGGCGTGGTGCGGCGGCGGATCGACGGCGGCCGATCCACCTTCTACTGCGCGAAATGCCAGAAATAGCGCCGCCCCGCCCCGTTGACGGGTGGGGCTTTCCCCTGTAAGGGGCGCACCTTCACGAGGCTGATCGGCGAATCCCGACGGGCCTCTTGCCCAAAGATTTGACGAGAACCGAGGAAAAGAATGGCCAATACGCCGCAAGCCAAGAAGCGCATCCGTCGCAACGAGCGTCGCGCCGCGATCAATGGCGCCCGCATCAGCCGGATCCGCACCCTGGTGAAGAAGGTGGAAGCCGCCATCACCGCTGGTGACAAGGCCGCCGCCACCACGGCGCTGCAGTCCGTCCAGCCCGAACTCGCCCGTGGCGTTGCCCGCGGCGTGCTGCACAAGAACACCGCCGCACGCAAGTTCGGCCGCCTGACCAAGGCCGTCAGCGCACTCGCCTGACCCCTTACCAAGGCTTGAACCTGAAAAGCCCGCTTCGGTCTGCCGAAGCGGGCTTTTTCGCCGTGCATTAACATGGATGTCATTTTTGGACAGTGACGCATTTCCCGCGATTCGACGCGCTGCAGCATGGTTGATGCCATGTAATGCATTGAAAAGTCACGGTAAAAATAAGTACTCCCGATTTTCGGCGCTTATCCGCGTCAACGTCTTTATTTCATTTTTTTGAACCGACTTGGCCTTGATCCGGGGCTGCGGCCCTGTCTATTTTTGAAATCCGGCCGCTGTCGAATCACTGATTGCTGGCCGTCATGACAGATTTTTCAGCGCATGTGCTCGGAAAGGCGGGGGCTTTTCTGACTGGGTTCGTGCGTCCAATCACGCCGCCCCTTTTTTGCGGGCGCACCGGGTGGGAACAGGGATAAAGATGAAGGACGGGGTGCGCGTTGTGGCTTGGCAGGATGGACAGACGATTCGGGCGGACGACGCCCTTGAATCGGCCTGGGCCGCGATCCGTGCCGGCCTGCGCCGCGATATCGGCGCCCGGATGTTCGACCAGTGGCTGAAGCCCGTGCGGCTCGGCGACTATTGCCCCGAATCGCAGACGCTGGACCTGCTCGTCGCGAGCGACTTCAGCGCCAATTTCGTGTCCGGCCAGTTCGGCGACCGCCTGCGCATGGCGTGGCGCGCGGCCGGCGCTTCGGTGCGGGAAGTCCGGGTGCGCCGCGCGCCCGATGCGGCCGGCCCGCGCCTGCTGGAAGTGGTGCATGTCGAGCCGGCCGCGCCCGCACCCGCCGCCGTCGCCGCGCCCGCCTCCAATTTCCAGCCGCGCCACGGCTTTGCCGATTTCGTCATGGGCGACACCAACCGGCTCGCCTGTTCGGCGGCGCAGGCGATGGCGGGGGAGGCCACGCCGCGCTTCAGCCCGCTCTTCATCCATGGCGGCACGGGCCAGGGCAAGACGCACCTGCTGCACGCCATCGCCGCCGAATTTTCAGCTCATTCGCCGCAGGAGCCCGTGCTCTACATGTCGGCGGAGCGCTTCATGATGGAATTCGTGAACGCCATGCGCGCCAACGACACGATGGCGTTCAAGGCGCGGTTGCGGGCGGCGCGGCTGCTGCTGATCGATGACATCCAGTTCATCTCTGGCAAGGGATCGACGCAGGAGGAATTCCTGCACACCGTCAACGACCTGATCGACTCGGGCGCGCGCATCGTCGTCACCGCCGACCGCGCGCCGCAGCTGCTCGAATCGATCGACGCGCGCATCCTCTCGCGGCTGGCGGGCGGCCTCGTCGCCGACATCCAGCCTGCCGGGCTCGACCTGCGGCTCGCCATCCTCGAATCGAAGCGTCTGGTGGCGGGCGACCCGCCGGTGCCCGACGCCGTCATCGATTTTCTCGCCCGCTCGATCCGCTCGAACGTGCGCGAACTGGAAGGGGCCTTCAACAAGCTGGTCGCCTACGGGCAGCTGACCGGCCGCTCCATCGACCTCGATTTCGCGCAGCAGATGCTGGCGGACGCGGTGCGCGCCAATACGCGTCGCATCACCGTGGACGAAATTCAGAAGGCCTGCGCCGCCCATTACAAGATCGATCCGGCGGAAATGCGCTCAAAGCGCCGCGCCCGCGCCGTCGCCCGCCCGCGCCAGGTCGCCATGTATCTCGCCAAGAAGATGACGCCGCGTTCGCTGCCCGAAATCGGCCGCATCTTCGGCGGGCGCGATCACAGCACGGTCATCCACGCCGTGCGCACCATCGAACAGCTGCGCGAAAGCAATCCCGACATCGACGCCGATGTGCGCGCGCTGCTGCGCCAGCTGGAAGGCTGACGGACGGGCTGGCGTCCGGGGCGGGAGCGGCTAGGCTAGGGGCCATGATTCGCGCCGCCTTGCTCCTGCTGCTCGCCTTCCTGACCGTCCCGCACGTCGCTGCCCAGACCGCGCCGCCAGCGCCCGGCGACGTCCGCGTCGCGCTGGACACCGACAAGGGCCGCATCGTCATCGCCGTCCACGCCGGCAAGGCGCCCGTCACGGCGGGCAATTTCCTCAAATATGTCGATCAGAAGCGGCTCGACGGCACCGCCTTCTATCGCGGCGTCGGCGCGCCCGATTATGGCTTCGTGCAGGGCGGGGCGCAGAACGACCCCAAGCGCATCCTGCCGCCGATCGCGCATGAACCCACGAGCCAGACCGGCCTCACCCATGATGACGGCGCGCTGTCCATGGCCCGCTATGCGCCGGGCAGCGCCACCGGCGACTTCTTCATCGTGCTGGGCAAGATGCCGGCGATGGACGCGCAACCGCAAGCGCCCGGCGACAATCAGGGCTTCGCCGTCTTCGCCCATGTGGTGGAGGGGATGGACGTGGTGAAGGCGATCCTCGCCGATCCCAAGTCGCCCACCAAGGGGGAGGGCGTGATGAAGGGCCAGATGCTGGAAACGCCGGTCAGGATCCTGACGGCGCGCCGGATTCCCTGACCGCGCCCTGATCGATGATCCGCGCCGTCGCCATGTCGGCGGTCACGTTGCCCACGGTGCGGAAGATGTCGGGCACCGTCTCCACCGCCAGCAGCAGCGGCAACGCCTCGACCGGCACGCCCATCGCCAGGCAGATGGGGCCGGTTGTCGTGAAGAAGGTGATCTGGCTCGGCAGGCCCACCGCGGCCAGGCTGACGATCGCCGCCACCACCACGCCCAGCACCAGCTGCGTCGGCCCGAGCGGCACCCCGTTCATCCCCGCCACATAGATGGCCACGCCCAGATTCGCGGTCGGGCTGGTGATGCGGAACAGCGATATGGCGAGCGGCAGCACGATGCTGCGCGTCGTCGCCCGCACCCCTAACCCGCCGTCGCAAGCCTGGATCATCGCCGGCAGTGAGGCGATGGAGCTTTGCGTCGAAAAGGCGATGGCCTGCGCGGGCAGGGCGGCGCGGGCGAATCGCCCCGGCGCGATTCGCCCCGCGATCATCGCCAGCGGATAGACGAGCAGCGTCACCAGCAGGCACAGCAGCACGATGAAGCCGATATAGTGAAGCAGCGCGCCCGCCGTGGCGAGGCCCGACCGCGCGCACGCCACCAGCGCCAGCGCGAAAACGCCGACGGGCGCGATCCACAGCACCCAGCCGACAACCACCAGCAGCGCGTCGGCCAACGCCTCGAAAAAGCCGGTCAGCATCGCCCGCCGCTCCGCCGCGATGCGCGTCACCGCAAAGCCGAACACCAGCGCGAACAGCACCACCGCCACCACCTGACCCTCGCTCGCCGCCTTGATCGGGTTGACGGGGATGAAGCCCAGCAGCCATTCGGCGGACGGCCGCACATCCGGCACCTCGCTCACCGGCCCAGCGCCCGCCAGCGCGCCCACCGCGCTCGCCGGCACCGGCCAGACATGCAGCATCAGCGGCCCGGCGATCGCCGCCACGGCCGCGGACAGGATCAGCAGCACCGCGAACAGGCCGATGGCGCGCCCGGCCGTCCCGTTGCTCCGCGCGGTCGCCGCCGCCTGCGCGATTCCCATCACCAGCAGCGCGAAGATCAGCGGGATCAGCGGCATCTGCAATCCGCCCAGCCACGCCTTGCCGATCGGCTGCGCAACCGCGACCGTCTCCGCCTCGATCCCGCCACCCCATTCCGCCAGCCCGATCCCGCACCCCAGCCCCAATACCAGCGCGATCAGGATGCGGACGGTCAGGGACATGGGGCGCATTCTCCGGAAGCGGCAGGGCAGGCGGCAGGCTACCGGGCATGCGAGGCGCAGGATAGGGGGGATGGGTGGGTTTGGGTAGAAGGCGGACGATCACCCCCGCCCCGTCATGCCAGCGCAAGCTGGCATCTCGTCATTCTCTTCGACGCCGAACGAAAGTGAGATCCCGGCCTCCGCTGGAATGACGGAGGTGGGGTGGATTGAGGACTGTCGGCTTTAGGGAATCGCAAAAGCGGTAAGCTGCCGTGTCCAATTTGGATCATGCAAGCTGCTAGCACCTTCAACGCTCCAGGAGTAGCTTGGCCGCGCCGACCGTACCGGCAGCAAAGAAGATGCTAACGCCCACCCAGATTGCCAGTGTAACGGCGAATGAAGCAGGATGTTGATCCAAAGATACGGTAGCGTCGGAGTGACGGCTGAACTCTGAAATCGACCCTGAAATTATTCCATCGACCGCTATCCATGCCGAAAACGCGAACATCGCCAATGAGAACAGCGACACGGTCAACCACTTGATCCGGTAGGAAACTGGAGTGTGGCTTCGAAACTTCGGACTGTCTTTCATAATGGGTCGATAGAGGTTTCAAGTTAAAATAGTGTACGTCGTTATGTCGGCTAAAGGCGTCGCCACTAACTCGGCCAATGCCCTAGTTTGGGTCGCTAGCAGCCACTCCTACGTCATGCCGGGCTCGACCCGGCGTCCCGCTTCCCTGCGCATCGGCAAAAGCGGCATCCCGCCTCACGCCAGCGAACACTTGCCTCCTCCCGCACCCCCACAGCAAAAGGCCCGGCGTTCACGCGAACGCCGGGCCTTTTGCCGCTTTACAGACGTTGAGCGCTCAGCCCTTCTTCTCGGGCGGCAGGGTGATCTTCACGCTTTCCCCGTTCTGCCCCGGGAAGTTGGTGAACATCGCGTCGATCAGGTTCGGCACCAGATAGGTCAGCTTGTTGGACAGCGACTGGGCCTGCGCCTTGCCTTCGAACAGGCGGCGATTGTCCGCCGCGCGGTCGATCTTCATGCTGAGGTCGCTGGTATAGACGGTGTAGCTGCTGACATCGCCATAGCCTGCGCCGCCGAACAGCCACGGATCATAGAAGCCATAGCCCCACGGCCGGCCCCAATAGCCGCGACGGCCCCAGCCCGGACCCCAGCCAGGGCCCCAACCGCCGCCCCATCCGGCGCCGGCAAAGCCCGTCGAGCGCACCTTCTCGCGGCCCGTATCCACATCATAGGCGACGCGGACGATCAGGTCCGCGCGCGCCGGATCGCTGGCCTGCACATAGCCGGTCTGGCTCAGCCGCTGGCCGACCAGTTCGGCATAGTGCGAGAACTCCAGACCGCCCGACAGGCGCGGATCGTCGGCGACGATGGTATAGCTTTGCCCGGCGGGGGCGGGGAGCTGCTGAAAACGGGCGACATCGGCCTTGAAGCCGGTCGCACATCCCGACAGCGACACCAGCGCCAAAGCGGGCGCCGCGATCAGGCCGAACTTCTTGAAACGGGTCATCTTCTCACGTCCTGTGTCCAGGCGATGCGCCTGTTGATCTTCTGCGCCCTGCCATAGCAAAACGCAACTGAACATCGTTTGAACGCTCGAACCAATCCTATGGGCGCAAAACCATGTCCGGTCGCCCATGGGACGGCGCGGAGGACGAAAACCCGTCCCTCTGCCCTAACGCATCAATCCCATCGCGTCGTAAGCCGCGCGCAGCGTCGGCTCGGCCGCCGCCGCCGCCTTGGCCGCGCCCTTGTCCAGGATCGCGTCCAGCGCCGCGTCGTCGGTGCGCAGCTCCAGGAAGCGCTCGCGGATCGGGCGCAGCGTCTCGACCAGCACTTCGCCCAGCGCCGGCTTGAACGCGCCAAAGCCCTTGCCCGCGAACTCCGCGCACACCGCGTCGGCCGTCCTGCCGGACAGGGTGGCGAAGATGCCGACCAGATTGCCTGCCTCCGGCCGCCCGGCCAGCCCCTCGGCGCTTTCGGGCAGCGGCTCGGGGTCGGTCTTGGCCTTCTTCACCTTGGTCATGATGGCGTCGTCATCGTCGGTCAGGTTGATGCGGCTCATGTCGCTGGGGTCGGACTTGGACATCTTGGCCGTGCCGTCGCGGAAGGACATGATCCGCGCCGATTCCTTCGGAATGATCGGGTCGGGCAGGGTGAACAGCTCCACGCCGAAATCGCTGTTGAACTTCGCCGCGATGTCGCGCGCCAGCTCCAGATGCTGCTTCTGGTCCTCGCCCACCGGCACATGGGTCGCGTTGTAGACCAGGATGTCGGCCGCCTGCAGCACCGGATAGACGAACAGGCCGACGGACGCCCCCTCGCGGTCCTTGCCTGCCTTGTCCTTGAACTGGGTCATGCGGTTCAGCCAGCCGATCCGCGCCGTCCCATTGAGCAGCCAGCAAAGCTCGGCATGGGCGGGCACCCGCGCCTGGTTGAACAGCACGCTGCGATCCGGATCGATCCCGGCAGCGACCAGCGCCGCAGCCATGTCGCGCACGTTGCGGATGCGCGCCTCGCGCCCTTCATGCACCGTCACCGAATGCATGTCGGCAAGGAAGAAGAAGCATTGCGCATCGCCGGTCATCTCGTCCTGCATCCGCACCCAGTTGCGGATCGCGCCCAGGTAATTGCCAAGGTGCAGGTTGCCGGTCGGCTGGATGCCGGAAAGGACGCGCATGGGGATATCCGTTGGTTCAGGAGGTTGCGGACTTGCGGCGCATCAGCGCCTTGATGTCGGACAGGCGGTACGCGCCCACCGCGACACTGGCCAGCCCGTACAGCGCGACGCCCGCGCCGACAAGCAGGGACAGCGCCACATAGCGCTGCAGCATCGCGCCGCTGAGCCAGGGATCGAGCAGATGCTCCCCCGCCAGCAGCGCACCGCCCATGATGACCGCAGCGATCGCCAGCCGGGGCAGGCGGCGGCGCAGCCTCGCGTCGGCATGGAAATGCCCCCGCTTCACCAGCGTGCGATACAGCATCGCCACATTGAGGGTGGAGGAAAGGGCGGTGGCGAGCGGCGGCCCGATATGCCCCAGGGTCGGGATCATCGCCATGTTGCCCGCGATGTTGATCAGGATCGACAGCATCGCGTAGCGCACCGGCGTCTTCGTATCGCCGCGCGCATAATAGCCCGGCGTCAGCACCTTCACGAGCACATAGGAAGGCAGGCCGATGGAAAAAGCCGACAGCGCCCATCCGCACCGCAGCGCGTCCTCGGCGGTGAAGCGGCCATATTGGAACAACCCCCGCACGATCGGCTCGGCCACAGTCAGGAAGGCGACGGTCGCGGGCAGCGTCAGGAACAGGGCGAGTTCGATCCCGCGGTTCTGCGTCTCCATCGCCTCGGCCTCCTGCCCTTTCGAGAGCATCCGCGACACGGTGGGCAGCAGGATGGTGCCAAGCCCGATGCCAATGAGGCCCAGCGGCAACTGGTTCAGCCGGTCGGCATAATAGATATAGGTGATGGAGCCGGACGCCAGCAGCCAGCCCGACAGGGCGGTGGAGATGAGCAGGTTGATCTGCGACGCGCCCGCGCCGGCAGCCGCCGGCACGATCAGGCGCAGAAGCTGCTTCACGTCCGCGTCCAGTCGTGGCCGTCGCAGCTTGAGCGACACGCCCGCGCTGCGGCAGGCGAGCATCAGCCAGATGAGTTGCAGCGCGCCGCCCACCGTCACCGATATCGCCTGCACCCGCGCCGTTTCATATTCGTCCGCGCCGTGGAACAGCCACAGCCCAGCGATCATGCTGAGGTTGAGCAGGATCGGCGCGGCGGCATTGACCCAGAATTTGTCGAGCGAATTCAAGATGCCGCCTAGCAGCGAGGCGAGGGAGATCAGCGCCAGATAGGGGATGGTGATGCGCGACAGCATCACCGCGAAGGCAAATTGCTCCGCCGTCGGGTTCTGCCGCGAAAAGCCGCCCGAGAGCGCCCAGGTGAGCGGCCAGGCGGCGGCGATCAGCAGGATGGTGAAGAGGATGAGGACCGGCAGCAGCACGGCCAGCGCGCGCTGCGCGAAATCATAACCGGCCGGCAATCCGCCGTCGCCCGCCGCCTTCTTGTTGAAGAGAGGGATGAAGGCGGCGGAAAAGGCCCCCTCCGCAAAGAGCGCGCGGAACATGTTGGGCAGGCGGAAGGCGACGCCGTTGAACGCGTCCGACGCGAACCCTGCCCCGACATAGCGCGCCGCCAGCGAATCGCGCACCAGCGCCAGGATGCGGCTTGCCAGCGTCAGCCCGCCGACCGATCCAAGGGCGCGGACAAGTTTCATCTGCAAACCTCGCAACCCGTTCGCCCTGCGCTTGTCGAAGGGCTTTTCTTCCGAACAAGGAAGAGGGCTTCGACAGGCTCAGCCCGAACGGGAAGGAGGGGCATGAAAGCGCTCAGGCGTGGCCGGCCGGCTCGCCCGCGGTCGCCTGCATCTGCTCGGCCTGCTGCAGGTACAGCCCGCCGAAATCGATCGGCTCCAGCACCAGCGGCGGGAATCCGCCGTCGCGGATCGCGTCGGCCAGCACGCGGCGGGCGAAGGGGAAGGTCAGGCGCGGCGCTTCGGCCAGCATGAAGGGCTGGACCTGATCCTCGGGCACGTTGCGCATCCCGAACAGCGCGGAATAGACCAGCTCGACGGCGAAGGCGGTGCCCTGCGGTGCGGTCGCCTTGACCTCGATCTTCAGCGACACTTCCAGCACGTCGTCGGCCACGCGATCGGCGCCGATGTTGAACTGGACGTCGATCTGCGGCTGGTCCTGCCACTGGTAGACGGCGGGCGCGTTCGGATTCTCGAAGGACAAGTCCTTCACATATTGGCTGATCAGCGCGATCTGGGGGGCGGTGTCCGCGCCATTACCGATGCTGGTGGTGATGTGGTCCGTATCCTCGGCCATGCTCGTCCTTGACTTTCCCTGTTGGGGGCGGCGTTCGCCCCGGCCATTGCTGACCCGCGCGCTTAGCAGGGGCCTGTGCCGGGGGCAATGGCCGCGCCGCGCGGCCCGGGGCAAGCCGCTATTTGAAGTTGCGCGGAAACATGCCTATGTTGGCGGGAACATCGTCCCGAACAAAGGGTATAGCCTTCCGTGTACGTGATCGTCATCCTCGCCATGATCGCCGGCTTCCTGGCGCTGCGGCTCTATTCCGTGCTCGGCAAGCGCACGGGGCATGAGCAGGAGCCCGCGCCGCGCGCGGCTGACGAGCGCCCGAAGGTGACGGTGCTGCAACCGGGGCCTGTGGCCCAGCAGGGCAGCGACTCGGTGCGCCTCGCTGAAGGGTTGATCGCGCCGGGCGCGGAAAGCGGCGTCCGCGCGCTGATCGCCGCCGACCGCAGCTTCGACGTGCCGCAGTTCGTGGAAGGCGCGAAGAGCGCCTATCGCATGGTGCTGGAGGCCTTCTGGCGCGGCGACCGCGACGAACTGGCCTGGTTGTGCGATCCCGAAGTGCAGGCGTCGTTCGAGGAAGCGATCGCCGCACGCGAGGCGGAGGGCCATGTGCTCGACAACCGCCTCGTCCGCATCGAAAAGGCGCAGATCGTCGAAGCGCGCATGGACGGCCGCATTGCAGAGGTCGCGCTGCGGTTCGAGGCGGACATCGCCGCCGTCACCCGCGACAAGGACGGCAATGTCGTCGCCGGTTCGCTGACCGATGCGGTCGGCACACGCGACATCTGGACCTTCACCCGCGACATCCGCAGCGCGGACCCCAACTGGAAGCTCAGCGAAACCGACGAAGCCTGAGAGGCGCGGCCGTGACGCGCCTTCCGTCGATTGCCTCGCCGGTCGCGGCGCTGCTTCTGTCCGCCTGCGCGGGCGGCGTCATTCCGCCCTCGGCGGGCGGTCCCGCACCCGCCCGGCCTTCGCCTTCCGCTCAGGCGACGCGTCCGGTTCCTGCCACGCCCCGTCCGGCGCTGCCGGTCGACCTTCCGGCGCAACCCGCAGCCGACACCAGCACGGCCGCCGGCCTCGGCGTCACGCGCGGCCCCGACATCGCCAGCCTCATCCCTTCGGGCGAGCGCTCCCGCCTCGCGCTTCAGGCCTTCCGCCTGTCCTGCCCCACGCTCATGCGCCGCACCGACGGCAGCGGCCTGACGCGCGGATCGGACTGGAACAATGCCTGCGCCGCCGCGTCCAGCTGGCCCGAAGCGTCCGCCGCCGAATTCTTCTCCCGCTATTTCGAAGCGGTGCAGGTGGGCGACGGCAAGGCGTTCGTCACCGGCTATTACGAGCCGGAAATCGCCGGGTCGCGCACCCGCCAGCCCGGCTATGACGTCCCCATCTACAAGCGCCCCTCCGACCTGATCGACGTCGATCTCGGCCAGTTCAGCGACAGCCTGAAAGGCCGCTCGATCCGCGGCAAGGTGCAGGGCACCAAATTCATCCCCTATGACGATCGCGCGCAGATCGTCAGCGGCTCGCTCGCCGGCCGCGGCCTCGAACTCGCCTGGGCGGCGGATCCGGTCGAATTCTTCTTCCTTCAGGTGCAGGGGTCGGGGCGGCTGCGGCTGCCCGACGGCGGCGTCATGCGCATCGGCTATGACGGGCAGAACGGTCGCGACTATACCGGCATTGGCAAGCTGATGAAGGATCGCGGCCTGATCCAGGCCGGATCGATGCAGGACATAATGCAATATCTGCGCGCCAACCCGGTCGAGGGCGCGGGAATCATGAACGAGAATAAGAGCTTCGTCTTCTTCCGCGAGCTGACCGGCGCCGGCCCCATCGGCGCGCTCGGCATCGCCGTCACGCCCGAAGCCACCGTCGCCGCCGACCCCAAATTCGTGCCCTTGGGCGCGCCGATCCTCCTCTCGCTCGACCGGGCCGAACCAAACGGCGTCTGGATTGCGCAGGACACCGGCGGCGCGATCAAGGGCGCCAACCGCTTCGACAGCTTCTGGGGCGCGGGCGATCGCGCGCGCGGCATTGCCGGCGGCATGTCGGGCCGGGGCAGCGCGCTCATCCTGCTGCCGATCGGATCGACGGCGCGCCTCACCGGGCGCTGAGGCCATGGCCCGGCGGCGCCTGTCCCCGGACGAACAGGCGCTCTGGAGCGCGCTGACCCGCTCCGTCCGCCCGATCCGCCCCGGCCAGCGCCAGCCGCCGGCTCCGTTGCCGACCACTCCGGATTCATCCGTTCCGGTTTCTGCTGCACCTGCGATAAAATCGCCCCCGCGCACCCAAGCAATGCCGCCCCCGCGCGTCCCTGCGGCCGTGCTCGACAGCGGCTGGGAACGCCGCATCCGCAGCGGCGCGATCATCCCGGACATGAGCATCGACCTGCACGGCCACAGCCTGGCCGCCGCCCACGGTCGCTTGGATCAGGCGATTGCCGCAGCGCTGGCGCGGGATGCGCGCGTCCTGCTGGTGGTCACGGGCAAGCCGCGCGCCGCTCCGGCCTCCGGCGCATCCCGCCGCGGCGCGATCCGGGCCGAAATCGGCCATTGGCTGGACGTCAGCCCCCATGCCGACCGCATCGCCAGCGTCCGCATCGCCCATCCCCGTCATGGCGGCGACGGGGCACTCTACCTGATTTTGCGTCGCAAAAAATAAGGGCGTTTCGGCCCGCCGCGATGATCCTTTTTTAACCACTGTCCATCATCATCGGTCGATCGGGCGCTCAATGGCGGGCGCCGATCTTTCTTATCAGGAGGCAGATGCAGGGCGTGACGTTGACGAGCCGCGCCACCGCCTTTGCCTGCGCCGCGGGCGCGCTGGTGTTCATCCTGTCACTGGTGCTGGGCTATACGCCGGGCCAGCAGGATGACTTGGCGCAGGTCGGCCGCGCACTGATCATCGCCATCCTGTGCGGCACGCTCAGCTGGGCGTCGGCCCGCCGCGCCATCACGGCCGCCGCGAAGGCCATCGATGCGGCGACCGAACGGTTGCTGTCCGCCGCTCATGGCGACCTGCAATCGGGCGTCGCGCGGGAAATCGGGCATGAACTGCCCGACCTCTCGGTCGCGATGCAGAGCCTGTTCAGCCAGGTCCGCACCAATCTCGACCATGTGCAGAATCTCGCCCTGTTCGACCAGATCACCGGCCTCGCCAACCGCATCAGCTTCTGCCGGCAGGTCGAGCGGCTGCTCGCCGAGCATGAAGGCGGCGAAGGCCTGCCCACCCTGTTCTTCATCGATCTGGACGGGTTCAAGGCCGTCAACGACACGCTGGGCCATGCCGCCGGCGACCAGCTCCTCTCCCGCGTGGGCGGCCGCTTGCGCGAAGTGGTAATGGCGCAGGTCAGCAATGGCGAGGGCGACGCCGTGATCGGCCGCCTGGCCGGCGACGAATTCACGCTCTTCTTCCCCGCCCTCAACGGCCTCGCCGTGGCGCAGCGGATAGCGCGCGCGGTCCAGTTCGCGCTCGGCGAACGGTTCGATCTCGGCAGCCAGCATGTCGAGCTGGGCGCGTCGATCGGCATCGCCTGCTATCCCGATCATGGCGACACGCTCGCCGGGCTGCTGCGTTCGGCGGACATCGCCATGTATAATGCCAAGCGGAGCGGACGCGGCCGCGCGGAGGTCTATACCGACGCGCTGGCGCTGGAGGCGCAGGACCGGGCCGAGCTGGAGCGCGACCTGCTGATCGGTCTGCAACGCGACGAATTCCTGCTGGAATTCCAGCCTCAGGTCGACGTCGCCAGCGGCCGCGCCGTGGCGGCCGAAGCGCTGGTGCGCTGGGCGCATCCAGAACGCGATCTCGTCATGCCAGGCGCGTTCGTGCCGATGGCGGAGGAAAGCGGGGCGATCGTCGCGCTGGGCGACTGGGTGATGGGCAAGGTGTGCGAAACGGCGGCGCGCTGGTCGCGATCCGGAATCGATCAGCGCATCGCGATCAACATCTCGACCCGCGAACTGGGCCAGCCCGACTTCTTCCTGCGCCTGCGCCACGCGATGAGCGGCCATGGCGCGCCGCCCGCCATGCTGGAACTGGAGATCACCGAATCGCTGGCGATGGAGATGGAGCCGCGCGTGCTGGAGCAGCTGCGCGCCTTGCGAAAGGACGGCGCATTCGTCGCCATCGACGATTTCGGCACCGGCTATTCCAACCTGTCGCGGCTGAAGGAATTGCCCGTCGACCGGGTGAAGATCGACCGCAGCCTCGTGCGCGACATCGCCATATCGGCGGAGGCGCGGACCATCTGTTCCGCCGTCGTCGGCCTGATCCAGGGCCTGGGCATGGAAGTGGTGGTGGAAGGGATCGAAAGCCAGGCGCAGATGGACGTGCTGCGCGTCATCGGCTGCACCCTGTTTCAGGGCTATCATCTCGCCCGGCCCACCGACGAACAGGATTATCTGGCGCGCTACGCCTTGGTCCCCATGATCACGCGCAACGCCGGCTGATCGCTTGGCGCGCGCCGGTTCAGCGCAGCGCCCGCTCCACGATCCGCGCGTAGATCTCCGTCAGCGCGCGCAGGTCCGCCACCGCCACCGCCTCGTCCAGCTTGTGCATCGTTGCGTTGCAGAGGCCAAACTCCACCACCGGGCACAGCCGCGACAGGAACCGCGCGTCGGACGTGCCTCCGGTCGTCGACAATTCCGTCTCCACCCCCGTCACGTCGCGGATCGCCCCGCGCACCAGGTCGGACAGCGCGCCCGGCTCCGTCAGGAAGGCTTCGCCGCTGATCTTCGCCTCCACCGTGCCGCCTTCGGGAGCGGCGATGGCCCTCACTCGCTCGATCAGCGACGCGCCGCTGTGCCGGTCGTTGAAGCGGATGGAAATGCGCGCCGTCGCGCCCGCCGGGATCACATTATGCGCGGGATTGCCGACCTCCAGATCGGTGATCTCGATATTGCTGGGCTGGAACCAGTCGGTCCCCTCGTCCAGCACTTCCGCCTCGATCGCCGTCAGGATGCGCACCAGCCTGGGGATCGGATTGTCGGCCAGATGCGGGTAGGCGACATGCCCCTGCACGCCGGCCACGCTGATCCACATATTGACCGACCCGCGCCGGCCGATCTTGACTACATCGCCCAGCCGCGCCGACGATGTCGGCTCGCCCACCAGGCACAGGTCCGGGCGCAGCTCGCGCGCCGCCATCCGGTCCATCAGCGCCAGCGTGCCATGGGTGGCCGGCCCTTCCTCGTCGCCGGTGATGATCAGGCTGATCGTCCCGGGCAGGTCGTCGGGCAGCGCGCCGAGCGCCGCGACGAAGGCCGCGATCGCGCCCTTCATGTCCACCGCGCCGCGTCCGTAGAGCAGATCGCCACGGATTTCCGGCGCGAAGGGGTCGCTGGTCCATCCCGCGCCCGGCGGGACCACGTCCAGATGCCCGGCAAAGGCGAAATGCGGCCCCGGCCCGGTCGTCCGCCACGCCAGCAGGTTCTCGACCGGGCCGTCCGGCGATTCGCCCGCCAGAAAGCGATCGACCGTGAAGCCCAGCGGCGTCAGCATCGCTTCCAGCGCGTCGAACACGGCCCCGGTCGCGGGCGTGACGGATGGACAGGCCAGCAGGTGCTGCGCCAGGGCCAGGACGTCGTCATTGGTGCTGGTCATGCTCATCGCGTCGGGTTAGCGAAAGCATCGGCCTTTGGCCAGCGGCAGGAGGAGGCCCCCATGCCCCGTATCGAACTGGACGGCATCGCGCAGACCAACAGCACCAACTATCCGGCGGAACATGCCGCGATGGTTGCGCAGCGATGGGTGCGGCGGCTTGGGCCTGCCAGCGGCCTGTCGGATTTCGGCGTCAGCCATGTGGTACTGAAACCCGGTGGCGGGTCGTCGCACCGCCACTGGCATGAGGATGAGGATGAATTCGTCGTGCTGCTGTCGGGGGAGGCCGTGCTGGTGGAGGATGGCGGCCGCACGCCGATGCGCGCGGGCGACATGGCCGCCTTCCCGAAGGGCGAGCCCGACGGCCATCATCTGCTCAACGAAGGGCAGGAGGACTGCGTCTTCCTCGCCTTTGGCCGCCCGCCCCGGGGCGATTGCCATTATCCCGATATCGACATGTGCTTCTCGCAGGGGCGCTATCGGCGGCGGGACGGGAGCTTCTATTGATGCGTCCTGTCGACCGGAGGACATGGCTGGCGGGCATGGGCGCGATGCTCGCAACACCGGCATGGGGCAGCGCGGCGGAGGCAGCGTCCGCTCCGGTCAAGCCGCCCCGGCTGCGGCCCGGCGACACGGTGGGCCTGATCGAACCGGCGGGCTTCGTCGACGATGCGTTCGACCTCGATCTCGTCCGCGAAACGATCCGCGCCATGGGGCTGAAGCCCAAGGACGCGCCGCACCTTGCGGGCCGCTACGGCTATCTGGCGGGGTCGGACAGGGATCGCGCGGCCGATATCAACGCCCTCTATGCCGATCCCGACGTCCGCGCCGTCTTCGCGGTGCGCGGCGGCTGGGGCTGCGCGCGCATTCTGCCGCTGCTCGATTTCGCGACGATCCGCCGCCATCCCAAGCTGCTGGTCGGTTTTTCCGACATAACTGCGCTGCATCTGGCTTTCGCGGCAAAGGCGGGCTTCACCACGGTCCACGGCCCCAACGCGTCGAGCAGCTGGGGCCAGTTCAGCTGGGACGCGTTCCGCGCCATCGCCTTCGACGGCGCGACCCCGACGCTCAGCACGCCTGCGGGGCATGAGGACCGCCTCGTGCAGCGCGCCGGACGCATCCGCACCTTCCGACCCGGCGTGGCGCGCGGGCGGCTCTTGGGCGGCAATCTCTCCGTCCTCGCCGCGCTGATGGGCACGCCCTGGCTGCCCGATTTCACGGGCGCGATCCTCTTCATCGAGGATGTGAGCGAACAGCCCTATCGCATCGACCGGATGCTCACCCAACTGGCGCTCGCCGGCCTGCTCGGCCGGGTGAAGGGCGTCATCTTCGGCCAGTGCAGCGACTGCGGCCCGGCGGGCGGCAGCTATGGCGGCTTCACCCTGTCCGAAGTGCTCCAGCAACATTTGGAGCCGCTCGGCATCCCCGCCTTTCAGGGCGGCCAGTTCGGTCATGTCGCCAACCAGTATAGCCTGCCGCTCGGCATAGAGGCGGAAATGGACGCGAGCGCGGGCACGATCCGGCTGCTGGAACCCGCCGTCGCCTGACGGCCCTTGCGCCTGCGACCTGAGCGCCTATCCTGCCCCGACATGATGATCGACCCGCTCGTCCTGTTGCAGGCCTATTCCATCGGCGTTTTCCCCATGGCGGACGATCGCGACGCGGAGGAGGTCTATTGGGTCGAGCCCAAGCGCCGCGCGATCCTCCCGCTGAACGGCTTCCATCTGTCCCACTCACTGGCGAAGGTCGTCCGCCGCGATCGCTTCCGTGTCACCGCCAACCGCGCCTTCGCGCAGATCCTCGCGCTCTGCGCCGAAAGCGCGGAGGACCGCCCCGCCACCTGGATCAACCACGCGATCGAGAGCGCCTACCGCCACCTGCACGAACGCGGCTACGCCCATTCTATCGAGGTCTGGGAGGGCGAGGCGCTGGTCGGCGGCCTCTACGGCGTCGCGCTCGGCCGTGCCTTCTTCGGCGAATCGATGGTGTCGCGCCGCACCGACGCGTCGAAGGTCGCGCTCGCCTGGCTGGTCGCGCGGATGCGCTTCGCCGGCTTCACCCTGCTCGACTGCCAGTTCATGACCGACCATCTGCGCTCATTGGGCGCGGTGGAGATCGCCCAGCGCGACTATCTTCAGTTGCTGGGCGCGGCGGTGGAGGGCGTGGCGCTCGGCGCGGGGGTCGCGCTGTCCGGCTCGGGCGCGGCCGCCTCGCTCGCATTCGATCCGCTTGCTCTCGAACCTGCCGAAACCGGCTCGCCCTTGCCGCCCAGCTTCACCGTGTCCGGCCCGCTTTCGGGCCATTCCATCGCACAGCTTCTGACCCACACGTCATAGACCGGGTGCTGCACCACATTGCGGTCCGGCCGGTCGCGGAACAGCCAGCCCGAAAAGGCGCGCCGCCACTTGCCGTCGCTGCTCGACCGCACGTCCAGCTGCACGAAAGCGCCGGTTTCCTGGATATTCTCCCACGGCGCGGTCGTCTCGCACGCCTGCAACCGCACGATCGCATCGCCCACGCGCAGCGCTTCGCCCGGCTTCATCGTCAGGTCGCGGGTCAGCCCGTTGCGCTTGTTGAGCAGGCCGATGACAGCGCTCCGCTGCGCCATGGGCGTACCCGATTCCGCCTGCGCGGCCACGCTGCGGATCGGGCTGCCCTCCACCTTGACCGGGCCGGACTGGTTCGCGCTCGGCATATTGTCGCCGCCGCATGCCGTGATCGCCAGCGTGCAGCAGAGCAGGGGGACCATGTGCAGGATCGGCGGAACCAGCCCCGCCGGACGCCGGATCATGCCGCGTCGGGGCTCCACGCTTCATAATCGCCGGTCGCCTTCTGGCGCAGGCCGCCCTTCTCCAGGGCGCCCGACGGGCGATAGGCGTTGGGCGTGCCCGTGGCGTTGGGCGTATAGTCCTTTTCCCAGATGCGCGGCGGCGGCAGGAAGCTCTCGGGCGCACCCTCGATCGTGTTGTGCAGCCAGCCATGCCATTCGGCGGGCACCCGGCTGGCGTCGTTCGCGCCGTTGTAGATCACCCAGCGGCGGGGATTGCCGTCGATGCCGACGCCGCCTTCATAATAGATATTGCCCTGATGGTCCTCGCCCACCTTCTTGCCCTTGCGGGCGGTGAAGAGCGATGTGCCGATGGTGGCGCCGTTCCACCAGGTGAAGATGCTAGCCAGGATTCCCATGGGGGAAGCGCTTAGCCGCTGCGATCCGCGCGGGCAAGGGGGGTGTCGGACGGACAGAAATTGAGGTCGGTGGCGCGCTTGTCCTGCGGCACGGCGCAACCGCCCCAGGCGACCCGGTCGCCTTCCGCGATGCCCAGCTCCGCCGCGCGCCCGCCGCGCAGTTCCAGCACCGCCGCCACCGGCACTCCCGCCGATACGGGCGTGCGGTCATAGGGCTGGGCCTGCGCCTTGATGAACGCGATTGTGCCGTCGGTGTGGACGAACAGCAGGTCAAGCGGGATCAGCGTGTCCTTCATCCAGAAACTCGCCGTGCGCGGCGGCTCCATCGGAAACAGCATCCCGCCATCCGCCGCCAGTTCCTTGCGGAACATCAGCCCCGTCTGCTGCTCCTGCGGGGTACGCGCCACCTCCACGTCGAACCGGTGGACCCCCTTGGCGCCGCGGATCAGCACCGGCAGCAAGGCAGGCGCGGCCCGCGCTGCCGCCGCATCGTCGGCCACCGGCTTGGATTGTGAACAGGCGGCCAGCAGGCCAAGGGCAAGAAAGGCGGCAAAACGCATCATGCCCGACGCTTAGCGGGATTTGGGGGCGATGGGGAGGGGATCGGAAAGGGGGATTGCAAACGCGCAGCAATCAACGTCGCCCCGGACTTGATCCGGGGCCCCGCTGCCTGTCTGTCGGACGCCTGCTCGCCAAGGAAGCGGGGCCCCGGGCCAAGCCCGGGGCGACGAGAAGGAAATCGCCCGTCCGCAAATCCCCTTTCCTAATAGGATTTCCTCTGCTCCACCCTGTTGGATGGAACCGCAACCCACCAATCCGCCCGCGCCCGGCGCGACCGATCCCACCCGCCGTGCGCGCTGGACGCCGGAGCGGCAGCGCCGCTTCCTCACCGTCCTGCTCGCCACCGGTAATGTCACGCGCGCCGCGCGCTCGGCCGGCATGTCGCCGGCCAGCGCCCATCGCCTGCGCCGCCGCCTTGCCGGCACGCCCTTCGACCGGACCTGGGCCAATGCGCTGGCGCTCCATGCGCAGAGCATGGCCGATCCCTTCGCCGACGCCTCCCGGCCAGCCCGAAAAGCCGTGACCCAACCGGCGCGCGGGTGACGCGCGACCGGTGCAAGGCAATGACCTTTCCGGCGCATCGGCGTGACGAAGGGGAAGCGTCGCGGACGCCTCCCAGCCGCGTCACGCGGAATTTCGGCGGAAACGCGTTGCCTGTAACGGTGTGAACTTCGGGGGCGTGACCCGGCTATGACCTTGAGTCCGGCTCCTCCTCGTCCCCCATCTCCTCGCCCGGCGCGGCATCGACCCAGCGCCTTGCTATGGCATAGTCATGGCCCGCGCGCAGGAAGGCGGCGATGGCCTTCTCCCGCTGCTTCGGGTCCAGCGGGGCAGGGGCGTATGGGCCGATCCGCTTGCGCCGCGCGAAGCGGTCGGCCGCCGCCCAGCGGTCCGCCGCCACCTGCGCGTCCGCCTGTTGCCGGTCGTCCTCCGCGATGCCGGCGGCGCGCAGTTCCTCCGCCACCCGTCGCGCTCCATAGCCGCGCCGGCCGAGCGCCGCGCTCTTCATCGCGGCATAGCCCGCATCGTCGATATAGCGCAGATCGACGAAGCGCTCGACCAGCGCCTGCGGGTCGGCGGGCCGCTCGCCGCCCCATCCGCGCTCGCGCAACTTGCGGTGCAGATAGGCCAGCAGCTTGCCCCGGCTGGTCGCGAAACGCGCGACATGGCGCAGCGCAAGCTCGCGCAGCGCGTCCTCGTCCAGCGGGGCGGGCGGGCGTTTGCCGGTCATGGGACGGGACCATGGCCCAAGCGCCATCTTTATGCCACAGTCGGGCCGGAATTTTACCGCGCCTTGTCGGCTAAAGGTCGATGCTGGAGTGGAATAGGCGGTGCAAGCGGCGGCCAAAGCTGCTAGCGGCCGACTTTTCACCAAACTGCAGAGACATTGGGTCAACCAATATGACGGGTTCGCAAGACATGATGGCTCAGACGCCGACCACCGACGATCTGCCGCGCCGCTTCTCCGATTTCGGGACGCTGGGCGAAGCGCTGGATTATGCGGCGCGTGGGCGGAGGGGCCTGAATTTCCACGACGCCCGCGGCAATCTGGCGCGGCCCTACCCGTTTTCCGAACTGCGCGCCGACGCCGTCGCCTGCGCCCATCGCCTGATCGCCCATGGCGTCAAGCCGCAGGACCGGGTGGCGCTCGTCGCCGAAACCGGCGCGGACTTCGCGCAGCTCTTCTTCGGCATCGTCTATGCCGGCGCCTGGCCGGTGCCGCTGCCGCTGCCGACCAGCTTCGGCGGCAAGGAAAGCTATATCGACCAGTTGAATGTCCAGCTGACGAGCTGCGACCCGATGCTCTTCCTCTTCCCGCAGGAACTGGCGGAAATGGCAGGAGAAGCCGGCCGCCAGCGCGGCGTCGAAAGCATCGCGTTCGAGGATTTCATCGCCCTGAACGCCCCCGCCGCCGACCTGCCCCAGGCGCAGCCGGACGAGATCGCCTATCTCCAATATAGCAGTGGCTCCACCCGCTTCCCGCACGGCGTCGCGGTCACCCACCATGCGCTGCTCAGCAACCTGTCGGCGCACAGCCATGGGATGCAGGTGCAGGACAGCGACCGCTGCATCAGCTGGCTGCCCTGGTATCATGACATGGGCCTGGTCGGCTGCTTCTTGTCGGTCGTCGCGAACCAGGTGTCGACCGATTATATGAAGACGGAGGATTTCGCTCGCCGTCCGCTCGCCTGGCTCGACCTCATCAGCCGGAACGAAGGCACCTCGATCAGCTATTCGCCGACCTTCGGCTACGACATCTGCGCCCGCCGCATGTCCAGCCAGACCAAGGCGGCCGACCGCTTCGACCTGTCGCGCTGGCGGCTCGCGGGCAACGGCGCGGACATGATCCGTCCCGACGTCATGCAGAGCTTCGTCGACGCCTTCGCCGACGCGGGTTTCTCGCCCAAGGCGTTCCTGCCCAGCTACGGCCTGGCCGAAGCGACGCTCGCCGTCACCATCATGCCGCCGGGCGAAGGGATCATCGTCGAACTGGTCGAGGAAACCGACCTGTCGGGCGGCGACGCGCCTGAAGGGCGGCCGCAGCGCTTCCGCTCGATCGTCAATTGCGGCAAGCCCGCCAAGGACATGGTCGTGGAAATCCGGGACGAGGATGGCGCGCCGCTGGGCGAACGGCAGATCGGCAAGGTGTGGACCACCGGCCCGTCCTTGATGGTGGGCTATTTCCGCGACGATGCCGCGACGGCGGCCTGCATGGTCGACGGCTGGCTCGACACGGGCGATATGGGCTACCTGTCCGACGGCTATCTCTACATCGTCGGCCGCGCCAAGGACATGATCATCATCAACGGCAAGAATCACTGGCCGCAGGACATCGAATGGGCGGTGGAACAGCTGCCCGGCTTCAAGCAGGGCGACATCGCCGCCTTCGCGATCACCACGCCGGGCGGCGAGGAAGCGCCCGCCGTCCTCGTCCATTGCCGCACCTCGGACAATGAGGAACGCTCCCGCCTGCGCGACCAGATCCGCGAACGGGTGCGCGCGATCACCGGCATGAACTGCGTCGTGGAACTGGTGCCGCCGCGCACCCTGCCGCGCACCAGTTCGGGCAAGCTGAGCCGGTCGAAGGCGCGCAACCTCTATCTCACTGGCGAGATCCGGCCCTACGATATCGCCGCCTGACGCCGGGGATATTCAGCGCGCGAGGAGGAGCCGCTCCACCTCGGTCCACAGCGCCCCGAACGCCTGCGCGGGCGGGGAGGCAGGAGCGAAGGCGCCCAGCGGCTTGCGCCGCACGGTCATCTGCTCGATCGTGCTCGCCATCGGGATCGCGTGCCAGTCCGGCTGCGCCTCCAGCGCCGACCGATGCAGCGCGCGCCGGCGATCGACCATGGAGTAAACCGGCAGGATCGGCGCATGGCTCCCCCCGCGCTGCACCAGGTAGCGGGCCACTTCGCCCATCGCCCGCTGCGACAAGGGCGAAGGGATGACAGGGATGACGATCAGGTCGGCGGCGCGCAGCACCTGCTCGCTGGTCTCCGTAAGGCCCGGCGGGCAGTCGAGAATGATCCGATCATAATCCTTGCCCAGGCTGTCGATCAGCCTGGCGAGGCGCTTCTTCTTGTCCATTTCGCGGAACAGATGGTCGAGGCCACGAAGCGACGTATCGGCCGCGATCAGGTCGAGCCCCGGCACGGCGGAGGGCTGGATCAGCTTCCTGACCTCCACATCCTTGCTGAAGATCGCCTGCGCGGCGTCCCGCCCCTTGCTGTCGCTGGACAGCAGCCAGCTGGACGCCGCCTGCGGATCGAGATCCCACAGCAGGGTGCGGCGCTTCGATATGGCCGCGGATGCCCAGGCGAGGTTGACGGAGAAGGTCGTCTTTCCGACGCCGCCCTTCAGGCTGTAGACGGCGATGGTCGCCAATGCCGGATCCTTTGCCATGGACGAAAGGCTAGGCCTTCCGCCGATCAAAGCAAGGCTGAAATCACGGCACTGTTACAGAGGTGTGACGACGGGCGAGGCGCACCTGACAACGCTAGAGAATTTCCTGAACCTTGTCCTGCGGGCGGCAGAAGCGGACGCCCTTGTCGGTTTCGACGAAGGGGCGGTTCACATAGGCCGGGTTGGCGGCCATGGCGTCGAGAATGGCGTCGTCGCTCATCTGCGGCAGGCCCTTTTCCTCCGCGTCGGTCCCCATCTTGCGGATCGCCTCCGCCGGGGTCAGCCCCGCGTCGTGGATCAACTGCGCGATTTTTCCGCGAGTGTAGGGCGTCTTCAGATACTCGATCACCTCGACATCGACGCCCGGTGTTTCCTGAAGGATGGCGAGCGTCTTGCGAGAGGTGCCGCAGGCGGGATTATGCCAGATCGTGGCTTTCATGCCTCAGCCTTCCTGCTTGGCCAGTTGGCTTGCGCGTTCGGGGAAAAACATCCCCCGGATGCTTTTCTTACCCCTCACGTTCAAGCCAATCCTCCAGCCATTTGATCGTGTAGTTGCCATCCAGGAAATCGGGATCGGTCAGCAACGCCTGGTGCAAAGGGATGGTGGTCTTCATCCCTTCGATCACATATTCCTCCAGCGCGCGGCGCAGGCGCATGATCGCGCCTTCGCGGGTGCGGCCATAGACGATCAGCTTGCCGATCATGGAGTCGTAATAGGGCGGCACCTTATAGCCCTGATAAAGGCCGCTATCGACGCGCACGTGCATCCCGCCTGGTACATGATAGCTGGTGACGGTGCCCGGCGAAGGCGCGAAGGTGCGCGGGTCTTCGGCGTTGATGCGGCATTCGATAGCGTGGCCGGTGAAGCGTATGTCTTCTTGAATCACGGAAAGCGGCCGCCCTTCGGCGACGCGGATCTGTTCGCGTACCAGGTCGAGCCCGGTGATCATCTCCGTCACCGGATGCTCGACCTGAAGCCGAGTGTTCATTTCGATGAAGTAGAATTCGCCATTTTCCCAAAGGAACTCGATCGTGCCCGCGCCGCGATAGCCCATGTCGGCCATCGCTTTGGCACAGACGCCGCCGATCCGCTCCCGCTCGGCCTGGGAGAGGACAGGCGAGGGCGCTTCCTCCAGCACTTTCTGATGCCGGCGCTGGAGCGAGCAGTCGCGTTCGCCAAGGTGAATCGCGTTGCCGTTGCCGTCGCCGAATACCTGAATTTCGATGTGACGCGGGTTGCCGAGATATTTTTCGATATAGACGGTCGCGTCGCCGAAGGCGGCCTTCGCCTCGCTGCCGGCTTGGCTCATCAGCGTTTCAAGTTGGTCGGGCGAATTGCAGACCTTCATGCCGCGCCCGCCGCCGCCCGATGCGGCCTTGATGATGACGGGGTAGCCGGCCTTCTCCGCGATGGCGCGCGCTTCCTCGACATCGCTGACCGCGCCGTCCGATCCCGGGACCAGCGGCAAGCCGAGCGCGCCAGCCGTGCGCTTCGCCTCGATCTTGTCACCCATGGTGCGGATATGTTCGGGCTTGGGGCCGACGAACTTGATGCCATGCGCTTCGACGATCTCGGCAAACTTGGCGTTTTCGCTGAGGAAGCCATAGCCCGGATGAATCGCATCCGCCCCGCTGATCTCCGCCGCGGAGATGATGGCGGCGACGTTGAGATAGCTGTCGCGAGCGGCGGGCGGGCCAATGCAGATGGCTTCGTCGGCAAGGCGGACGTGCATAGCGTCGGCGTCGGCGGTGGAGTGCACCGCGACGGTCTTGATGCCCATTTCGTGGCAGGCGCGGTGGATGCGGAGCGCGATCTCGCCGCGATTGGCGATCAGCAGCTTTTCGATGGCCATGGGTGCAGCGGCCTTATTCGATGACGATCAGCGGCTGGTCATATTCGACCGGCTGGCCGTTATCGACCAGGATGGCCTTGATCGTGCCGGCGCTCGGGGCGGGAATGGCGTTCATGACCTTCATGGCTTCGACGATCAGGATCGTGTCGCCCGCATTCACCTGCGCGCCGACCCGCGCGAACGGGGCAGCGCCGGGTTCGGCGGCGAGATAGGCGGTGCCGACGATCGGCGACTTGACGACGTTGCCCGAAGGCAGGGCCGGCTCAGCCGCAGGCGCGGCCGGAGCAGCGCTCGTGACCGGGGCAGGCGCGGCGACGGGCGCGGGCGCATAGACGGCGGCAGGGGCAGCGCCGGCCTTGCGCGCGACGCGAATCTTCCTGTCGCCATCCTCTACTTCGATCTCGGTCAGGTTGGTGTCGTCGAGCAGCGCGGCCAGATCCCGCACCAGCTGAACATCCACCTGCATCGCGCCCTTGTCATGCTTTTCGTTCATATGAAGTCCCTGAACGGTGAAACTCGTTTCCGATCGCCGCGCCTATGCGCATTTGCGCCAAAGCGCAACTTTCGTGCGCCGGGCCGACCCAGGCTAAAGTTCCAGCGCCGCTTCCAGCGCCAGCATATAGGACAGGGCGCCAAACCCCGCGATCGTCCCCTTTGCTGCCATGCCGACATAGCTTTTGTGGCGGAATTCGTCGCGCTTGTGCGGGTTGGAGAGATGGACTTCGATCACGGGCACCGCGATGCCCTTGATCGCGTCGTGTATCGCGACGGAGGTGTGGGTGAAGGCGGCGGCGTTCAGGATCACCGCATGCACGCTCTCCGCCTGCGCTTCCTGCAGCCAGTCCACCAGATGCCCTTCATGATTGGATTGGCGGAAGTCCAGTTCCACATGCGCGCGGGCCGCGGCATCCTCCATCCGTTCGGCAATGTCGTCCAGCGTGTCATAGCCGTAAATCTCCGGCTCGCGGGTGCCCAGCATGTTGATGTTGGGACCGTTCAGCACATAGATTTTGCGTGCGTCGGTCAAAGGCTGTCCCCTTCTGCGGTTGCGACCGGGACGGACCCGCCCCTATATGCGCGACGATCCTTAGCCTTTCCTGTCTCGGCTCGTCGAGACTCCTTCGTCATCGGGACACGTATCGTGAGCATAGACGGCACCCTTTCCATCCGCATCAATGGCGAGCATCGCCGCGTCCGCGACGGGCTGACCTTGGCCGATCTGGCGAGCGAACTAGGTTTCGTGCCGGAAAAGGTGGCGGTGGAGCGCAATCTGGAGGTCGTGCCGCGATCGACCCTGGCCCAGGTGAAGGTCGAGGATGGCGACGAGCTGGAGATCGTGCATTTCGTTGGCGGCGGCGACGTTGCGCCCGCTGAAGACGATAGCTGGACCGTGGCGGGCAAGACTTTCCGTTCGCGCCTGATCGTGGGGACGGGCAAGTATAAGAGCTTCGAGCAGAATGCAGCGGCGCTGGCCGCGTCCGGCGCGGAGATCGTCACCGTGGCGGTGCGGCGCGTGAATGTGAGCGACCCCAAGGCACCGATGCTGACCGACTATATCGACCCGAAGAAAGTCACTTACCTCCCCAACACGGCCGGCTGCTTTACCGGAGAGGATGCGATCAGGACGCTGCGACTGGCGCGCGAGGCGGGCGGGTGGGATCTCGTCAAGCTGGAGGTGTTGGGCGAGGCGCGCACCCTCTATCCCGACATGGTCGAGACGCTGCGCGCGACGGAAATACTCGCCAAGGAAGGCTTCAAGCCGATGGTCTATTGCGTCGACGATCCGATCGCCGCGAAGCGGCTGGAGGATGCGGGCGCGGTTGCGATCATGCCGCTGGGCGCGCCGATCGGATCGGGTCTTGGCATCCAGAACCGGGTCACCATCCGCCTGATCGTGGAGGGGACGAAGCTGCCGGTGCTGGTCGATGCAGGCGTGGGCACCGCGTCGGAGGCGGCGCAGGCAATGGAGCTTGGCTGCACCGGCGTCCTCATGAACACGGCGATTGCCGAAGCGAAAGACCCGGTGCTGATGGCCGCGGCGATGAAGGCGGGGGTGGAAGCGGGCCGCATGGCCTATCGCGCGGGGCGGATGAGCAAGCGGATGTATGCCGATCCGTCCAGTCCGCTCGCTGGCCTGATCTAGGCGGTAGCGCGCAGGTCCAAGCGGCTGGCGCGGTCGAAGACGGTCAGGATTAGTGGATCGGCCTCGGCCGCGCGGATCGCGGCATGGAACTCGATCTGCGGCATGGCGGGCGCGTCCGGCAGCGGCGCGAGCCTGCCTTCCGCCACATGATGGCGCACCATCGGCTCCGGGAAGATGCCGATACCGCCGCCCGCCAGCACGATGTCGATCATCGCGCGGACATTGTTGCAGAGGTTGACCGGCCATTCGGCCAGCCGTGACGCGGCAATGGCCTCCTTCATGATGCGGTAGAGCGGCGACAGGTTGGAGAGCGACCAGATCGGCGTGTCGCCGCCGATCCGGTCGAGGATCATGGGCGACGTCAGCCATAGGAGGTCGACACCGCCGATCGCCGCCGTCTGCAGCATCGGATGGGAGACCCTGCCCGCGGCGAAGGCGATGTCCGCATGACCGGACGCAAGCTGCTGGATGAGGTCGGCGGTGAGCGCGACGTCGATCTCCAGCGACACGCGCGGAAGGTCGCGCCCCAGCGCCGCGACGAAGCCCGGCAGGCAACTCGCTGCCGCGATCTCTCCCGCGCCGATGCGCACCACGCCGGTCGCCCCGGAAATGTCGCTGCATCCCATCAAGACGCCCTGGAAGCGCGCCCACAGCGGTTCGCTTTCCCGCACCAGTTCGCGACCCGCCGGGGTGAGCGCCATGGTGCGTCCCTCGCGCCGGAACAGGGCGGTGCCCAGATGTCCTTCCAGTTCGCGGACGCGGGCGGAGATGGCCGGTTGCGTCGTGTTGAGGCGCGCGGCGGCGGCGGCAAAGGTGCCCAGCCGTGCGATCCACAGCAATGTTTCCAGATGGTAGAAGGCGATGCGATTGATAGCCATTGCTTGTGCTTAACTGAAAAAACAAATCATTGGTATTGATCGGTTCGGGGGCATAAACCCTCGCCAGATTGAGGAGGATGTAGGCCGATGGTGAACAAGCTCTACCCCGATGCCGCCGCTGCTCTGGACGGGCTGCTGTTCGACGGCATGCATCTGTGTGCGGGCGGTTTCGGGCTATGCGGCATCCCCGAGCGGCTGATCGACGCGATCCGCGATTCGGGCGTGAAGGATTTGACCATTGCCTCCAACAATGCCGGGATAGACGGCGAGGGATTGGGCAAGCTGCTCCGCACCCGACAGGTGAAGAAGATGATTTCTTCCTACGTCGGCGAGAATAAGGAGTTTGAGCGCCAGTTCCTCGCAGGCGAACTGGAGGTGGAATTCTGCCCCCAGGGGACATTGGCCGAACGCTGCCGCGCTGGCGGGGCCGGCATCCCTGGCTTCTACACCAAGACCGGCGTCGGCACGCAGGTGGCCGAGGGCAAGGAAGTCAAGACTTTCGACGGGCAGGATTACATCCTGGAGCGCGGCATCTTCGCCGACGTGGCGGTCATCAAGGGGTGGAAGGCGGACGAGAGCGGCAACCTCATCTTTCGCAAGACGGCGCGCAACTTCAACCAGCCGATGGCGACCGCCGCGAAAATCTGCGTCGCGGAAGTCGAGGAAGTGGTGCCGACCGGCACCCTCGATCCCGACGCGATCCATCTGCCCGGCATCTATGTGAAGCGCATGATCGTGGGCGCGCCGTACGAGAAGAAGATCGAATTCCGCACGACCCGTCCGCGCGAGGCTGCGTGATGCGCTTTGCAGGCGTGGCGGTGATGGCGCTGGCGAGCCTGTCGGCCTGCGCGCCCACGGCGAACCTGGCGACCTCCGCGCCCGCGCCCGCGAGCGCAGACCCGCCGGCCGGGATGCAATATCTCTATGGATCGGGTGAAGCGGCGGCGATCTCGGCGCAGGCGTGGCAGGCGTTGGCGGCCTATGTCGCGGACAGGATGAAGGTGCGCCCGACAGACAGCGTGGTGCTGGCGGACGGGGCCAGCCTCACCGCACCGCGCTTCGTTGCCTGTGGGGCCAAGCCCTATGCGGCCGTGTTCGATGTGGACGAGACGGTGGTGCTCAATATCGGCTTCGAATATCATGACGCGCGCACCGGCAAGGGCTGGAACGCGGCCGATTGGGACGCATGGGAGAAGACGGGCGAGGGTGCGGTGGCGGCTGTCCCGGGCGCGGCCGAGGGCGTCGCAAAGCTCCGCGCCATGGGCGTGGCGGTCATCTTCAACACCAACCGGGCGGCCGCCAATGCGGACGCCACGGCGCGCGCGATCAAGGCGGCCGGTTTGGGTGATGCCGTGCATGGCGAGACGCTCTACCTTGCCGGTGACGACGCAATGGGCAGCCGCAAGGATGGACGACGCGCAACGATAGCGGCGAAATATTGCGTACTGGCTCTTGGCGGCGACCAGCTGGGCGATTTTTCCGATCTGTTCAACGTAGCCGGGCAGGGCGTGGCGGCGCGGCGCGCGCTGACGACCGAAACACCTGTTTCGACGCTATGGGGTCGCGGCTGGTTCGTGCTGCCCAACCCCGTTTACGGCACAGCCTTGAAGGGCGGCTATGACGATGTGTTTCCAATGGACAAAAGGTGGGAACTGCCCGCTGGTGGAGGGAAGAACTGATGCCCTGGACTCGTGACGAGATGGCCGCGCGGGCGGCGAAGGAACTCAAGGACGGCTTCTACGTGAACCTTGGCATCGGCATTCCGACGCTGGTGGCGAACCATATTCCAGCTGGCGTGGAAGTAACACTCCAGTCGGAAAACGGCATGTTGGGGATCGGTCCCTTTCCGTATGAGGGCGAGGAAGATCCGGACCTTATCAACGCGGGCAAGCAGACGATCAGCGAACTGCCGCAGTCCGCCTATTTTTCCAGCGCCGACAGCTTCGCGATGATCCGGGGCGGGCATATCGACCTCACCGTGCTGGGCGCGATGGAGGTCGCGGAAAATGGCGACATCGCCAACTGGATGATCCCCGGCAAGATGATCAAGGGCATGGGCGGGGCGATGGACCTGGTCGCAGGCGTCAAGAAGATCATCGTCGTAATGGAGCACACGTCCAAAGATGGCAGCCCCAAGTTCATCCCGGCCTGCACCCTGCCGCTGACGGGCAAGAACGTCGTGGACATGATCGTGACGGATCTTTGCGTCTTCCAGCGTCCTGACCATGACAGCCCGTTCAAGCTGGTCGAGCTTGCCCCCGGCGTGACGGCGGAGGAAGTCGCTGCTAAGACGAGCGCCCATTATCTCAGCTAGGTCGCGCACATGAGCCTCGACGGCACTTATGACGAGGGCAATGTGTTTGCCCTCATTCTTGAAAGCAAGATTCCCTGCACCCGGCTATATGAGGACGAACACACTCTGTCTTTCCTCGACATCATGCCGCAGACGAAGGGGCATGCGCTGGTCATTTCCAAATGGTCCAGGGCGCGCAACCTGCTCGACATGGAAGACGAGGCGCTGGCGCAGGTGATGGCGACGGCGAAGAAGGTCGCTACCGCGATCCGCGACGCGCTGAAGCCCGACGGCATCCAGATCGCGCAGTTCAACGGCGCGCCAGCCGGCCAAACCATCTTCCACATGCATGTGCATATCCTGCCCCGCTGGTCCGGCGAGCCGATCGGCTTCGTGCCGCATGGGCAAGGGGCGCAGGCGGATGGCGAGCAGTTGCAGGCGCTGGCGCAAGAGATTCGCGCATATCTCTGATGCGGGATTGCTTCGTGGCAAGTCTGTGCCAAAGCCGCTGACATGGTATTACGCCCTTTCAATGCGCCCGGTGCGCGTCTGGCCCTAAAGAGCAAGCGCCCCGCCACGCTTCCGGCAGCGCAGGCAGGCGAGAGCGAGGTCATCCTGGATGTTTCGCGCCTGCTGTCGCGCGCCTTCCATCCTTCGCCCACGGGCATCGACCGCGTCGAATATGTCTATGCCCGCGAATTGCTGGAAAGGATGCCCGACCGGCTGTCTTTCGCCGCGGTACACCCGGCCGGCGGCTATTATGGCCGCCTGAGCACCGCCGCCGTCCGCCAGTTCCTGGCCTTCACTGCAGCGAAATGGCGCAATGCAGGCGTCGAGGACGATGGAGAGGGCCGGGCGGCTGTGATCCGCCATATGTTCGCCACCCGCCCGCGACCGGTTCCCCGCCCGACGCGTCCGCGCATCTACCTGCAGGTATCGCCGCACCACTTGGACGACCATGATCAGGTCGGCGCGATCCTCCGGGCCGAAGGGGCGAGGCTGGTGACGCTAGTCCATGACGTCATCCCGCTCAGCCACCCGGAATTTGCGCGGCCGCAGGGGGCAACCGAACATCGCAAGCGGGTGCGGACGATCGACAGCTTCGCGGCGGGCATCATCGGCAACAGCCAGGCCACGATCGATGCGCTTGCCCCGCACATGGTGCGCGGAATGGAAGGGCGCGTGGTGCGCGTCGCCCATTTCGGCGCGGATGCACCCGACATTTTCGGTGCGAAGGGCGAGGAACTGCCGGACCGGCCTTATTTCGTCTACATTTCTACCATCGAGCCGCGGAAGAACCATCTGCTGCTGCTCAATGTTTGGCGGCGGCTGATCGAACAGCATGGGGATGCCGCGCCGATGCTGGTGTTGATCGGCCGGCGCGGCTGGGAAAATGAGAATGTCATCGACATATTGGAGCGGGGCGAGGCGCTGCGCGGACATGTGATCGAGGCGGGCGAGGTGTCGGACAACCGCATGCACGCGCTGATGGCCGGCGCGCGGGCGATGTTGATGCCGTCCTTCGTCGAAGGGTTCGGCATGCCGGTGGTGGAAGCGCTGGCTGCGGGCGTTCCCGTGATATGCAGCGACATCTCCGCCCACCGCGAGGTGGGAGGGGACGCGCCCGACTATCTCGATCCGCTCGACGGGCTCGGGTGGCTGCGCGCCGTTAGTGCCTATGCGCAGGCGGTTTCACCCGAGCGCGACGCACAACTGGAGCGGCTCCAGGAGTGGCGCGCCCCGACCTGGCGCCTCTATTTCGACATAGTGGAAGAATTGCTTGAGCAGTTGGACCTTTCCGCGGGTTGACCTTCTTTGATGCCTGGATCATGCAATTAATCATGGAAGTGACGATGCAAAATGGGGCGCTGGCGTCGTCGGTCTCGGTTCGCAGATTCGGACTGCAGCATCCTTCGATGCGAAGCATCTTGCGACGGCCATGAGCCTGCTGCCCTTCTTACGCTCTCCGCCATTTCCGGATGTTGCTGCCTCCGCTGCTGCGATCAGTGAGCCTCTAGCCGGGGGAGCTGAGCTTGAGATCGCGACCAACGCCGTTCTGGCGGCTATCGCAGATGCGCGGGTGGGCGGGGCGTTCTGGGGAGAGCAGCCACGTGCCGTCGCTGTCGTGATAGGGTCCGGCATCCTTGTGCAGGCCGACAGGCTAGAGGGGATCGATCCTGACGATATCGGACTGATGCCCGGCGCGTTATGCGACCGGTCCGGCACTCGCCATCTCTCCGGGACGATCGATCCATGGAGCCTGGTGTCACGATGCGAGCGGGTGCATGCCGATCCCGAGGACGAACTGGCGCTGATCGCCGGCCTTTGCAATGTGCCGGTGTTCGGCCCGGATGGCGCGTTGGTTCCGCCTGACCGCCTTCGTGACGGGTTGCGAACCCGTATCGCCGCAGTGCGCTATCGCGACTGTTTCAGCGGGGAACCCGTTGGCGTGATGCAGGCGATGACCATCCTTGCGGACTGGCGGCGACATATCGACCGGAACAGGGGCATTGCCGCCGCCAGCGGCATGGCCTTCTGGAAACGTAAGGCGATCCGACAGTTCCTGTGGGACGGCGTGCGATCTCCCCCCACTCTGTCTCCCGCGCAGGGCCTTCGCCGTGCCGTGAAGGAGCGGGGGGCACTGGCGGTGTGGCCTTCGCGCATACCCGCCGACCTCCCGGAACAAGCGGCGCGTGCCCATGTTCCGCTGGCGCAGGTGGAGGACGGCTTCATCCGGTCACGCGGCCTTGGCGCTGGCCTGCACCCACCCGGATCGATCGTGATCGACCGGTCGGGCATCTATTATGACGGAGGACGCCCCTCCGATCTGGAGAGCTTGCTGGCGACACACGCCTTCCCGGGGTCGCTGACGGACCGCGCCCGCCGCCTTCGCACGCGACTCTGCGCGACCGGCGTAACCAAATATGGCGCAAGCGGTGGCTCCATGATCGCGCTGCCAACGGGCAGGCGGACGATATTGGCGGTGGGGCAGGTCGATGACGACATGTCGGTCAAGCTGGGCGGCGCAGGGGTGAGCGGCAATCTTGATTTTCTGGAGCGGGTCCGCCGGGCGGAGCCGGACGCCTGGATCATCTATCGGCCGCACCCGGATGTGCAGGCGGGCCATCGCAAGGGGCATTTGCCGGATGCGACCGTGCTGACGCTGGCCGACACGATCGACACCGGCGCGCCCCTGATGGAACTGGTGCAGGCGGTGGACGATGTGCATGTCCTCTCGTCCCTGACCGGGTTCGAAGCGCTGATGCGCGGCTGCGCCGTCACGGTTCACGGTATGCCTTTCTATGCGGGATGGGGGCTGACGCGCGATCTGGCGCCGGTGCCCGCCCGGCGCGGGCGGCGCTTGACCCTGGACCAACTTGTCGCGGGCGCCTTGATTCTCTACCCCAGCTATCTCGACCCGGTGACAAACCTGCCATGTGGACCGGAATTGATGGTCGATCGTTTGGCTGACGGGTTCATGCCACCTGCGACGTCACTTATCAGGTTGCGCGCACTGCAAGGGAAATTAAGAAGATTCATGACCTTGTCCGCCGAGTTTCTCCATGGCTGAGCCAGCACGCAAGACGTTTCTGTTCCTGCAGGGCCCCCACGGACCCTATTTCGCCATGCTGGCGCAGGCGCTGCGCGCGAGGGGCCATGGAGCGCTGCGGATCAACATCAACGGCGGCGACAAGGTCGACTGGCCGGCCGAGGGCGCTACGGATTATCGCGGGACATTCCGCAACTGGCCCATCTTCTTCGATGATTTCATCGTCCGGGAAAATGTCACCGACCTGATCCTCTATGGCGATTGTCGTCCCTATCACACAACCGCGCACAGCATGGCGCGGCTGCGTGGGCTGCGGGTCCATGTTTTCGAAGAAGGCTATATCCGTCCCGACTTTCTGACGCTCCAGAAGGACGGGGTGAACGGCAATTCCACGCTGCCCCTCGATCCCGACTGGTATCGGGAGCAGGCGAGGGGATTGCCCGACATCGACCCGGCGGCACCCGCGATCCCCTCCACCTTCCGCACACGCGCGCGCAACACGATGCGCAACGGCCTGGCGTCCACGATCATGCGGCTGCGCTTCCCCTTTTACCGCACCCATCGGCCGCACAGTTTCCTGCTGGAGTCCGTGTCCTGGTTCATCAAGCTGGTGATGCGGTCGCGCGACAAGCAGGCATCGGCCACTGCGTGGGAAGGCGTCAAGGACAAGCGCTTCTTCACCTTGCCCCTGCAGCTGAATTCCGATTATCAGATCCGCGTCCATTCGCCCTTCGGCAATATGCGCGCGGCGCTACGTTTCGTGATCAAGAGCTTCGCGCAATATGCCCCGGCTGACACCTATCTGCTGGTCAAGCGTCATCCGCTCGATCCCGGCCTCGTCAGCTGGAAACGGTTGACCGGGCGACTGGCGCGGCAATATGGCGTCGGCGACCGGGTGGTCTATCTGGCCGATTGGGACATCGGCGCACTGGTGGAGCGCTCGCTGGGCGTGGTGACCGTCAACAGCACCGTCGGCACCTTGTCGCTGAACGCGGGCAAGCCGGTGATGGTGCTGGGTGACGCGGTATATAAGGTGCCCGGCATCGTCCAATCCACCAATCTCGACGAATTCTGGAGTGCGCCGCAATCGCCGGACATGACGCTCTATTCGGCCTTTCGCAGGGTGCTCATCAATCAGTGCCTGATACGCGGCGGCCTGTTGAGCGAGGAGGGCTTGGCCATGCTGGTCAACAATGCGGTCAAGCGGCTGGCAGGAGAGCCGGTGCGCTCGGTCGTGCCGACGGTCCATCGGCTCGCTTCCTGAAAAGTGGCACGGCCGGTCGGTGCTTGGCCGACATCTCGTCGTGGCAGTCTCAGCCGCTCGACGTCGCGTCCATCCGGACTATCGTGTCGGCAAGCTGATCGACGTCGCCATTGTCATGGCTGACCAACAGGACGGGAAGCGCAAATTCTTGCGCGACCCGGCGAATGATCGCGCGGATCGGGGCGCGACGGGCCTCGTCCAGGGAGGCGAGCGGTTCGTCCAGAAGTAGGAACTGCGGCGAGGACATAAGAGCGCGGCCGATCGCCACGCGCTGCGCTTCTCCACCCGACAAGGTGGCGGGCCATCGATCGAGAAGGGCGGCAATGCCCAGCATGTCGACCATCAGGTCGAAATCCATCAGGCCGTATCCACGCCGCCCATAGCGCAGATTGGCGCCGACGCGCATGTGGGGGAACAGGCGCCGATCCTGAAAGACATAGCCCGACCGGCGATCCGCCGCGGGCAGGTCGATCCGCTGGTCGCTGTCGAACAGCAACGTGCGTCCAACCTCGACATGGCCATGGTCGGGGCGGAGAAGGCCCGCGATCATGTTGAGCACGGACGTCTTCCCGATGCCCGAGGGGCCGACAAGCGCCGTGATACCCGATGGTGCCGAGAAACGAAGGCTGATCCGCTTTGCACCGAGCTTGCGAGTCACATCGATATCAAAGGACATGGTCGATCCGACGCCCGCCGACCCGGCGTGCCAGCAGCCCCGACAGAAGCAGCGCCCCCAGCGACAGGAGGATGGACATAAGTGCGAACCAGGCAGCGCCTCGTTCGCCACCCGGCATCTGAAGCGAGGAATAGATGGCGATCGGCAAGGTTCGGGTTTCGCCCGGAATGTCCGACACGAAGGTGATGGTCGCGCCGAATTCCCCCAGCGATCGTGCAAAGCCAAGGATGAACGCCACAAGGACGCCGGGCGCGGCCAGCGGCAGCGATATCGTCGCGAATATGCGCAACCGGCTAGCGCCCAATGTCTCGGCCGCCTGCTCAAGCCGCCGATCGACTGCCTCGATCGACAGGCGCATGGCGCGGACCATCAGCGGCAGGGCCATGATGGCGGCCGCCAGCGCCGCTCCGGTCCAGCGGAACAGCAAAGTAATTCCGAACTGCGCCGCCAGGAACCGCCCGACAGGGCCGTTCGCGCCGAAGAGGATGAGGAGCAGCCATCCGGTCACTACCGGGGGCACGACCAGCGGCAGGTGCACCAGCGCGTCCAGCAGGATCTTGAGCGGAAAGCGCCATCGCGCCAATATCCATGCCAGCAGGAACGCGACGGGGGTTGTCGCAGTCACTGCGGCCAGGCCCACCTTCAGCGACAGGCCGACCACCGCCCAACTTTCGCTCGGCCAATCGGCTGGCAGCAAGATCATGGCCGGCTCACCGTAGCCGGTGTTGAAAGGCCGTGTTACGGCGCAAGAAGGGCGAGGCTTCGTTCATTGCCCTAGCGGCTTGCAAAGCCGAAGCGCGCGAAAATGGCCCTGCCGGGTGCTGACAGCAGGAAGCGGCGAAAGTCCTCCGCATCCTTGTGCCGCCCGGCTTTGACGCGCGCGACAGGATAGCGGATCGGCGCATGGGTGGAGGGTGGGAAGACGCCCACGACGGTCACGTCGCGGCTCGCTCGCGCGTCCGTCGCATAGACGATGCCAAGCGGCGCTTCGTTCCGTTCGACGAAGACAAGCGCGGCGCGGACGTTGGCGGCGCGGACCAGCCTGTCCGCGACCTGAGGCCAGACGCCGAGCGCGGTCAGCGCCGCCTTTCCATATTTGCCGGCGGGCACGGCATCCGGGTCGGCAAGGGCAAGCCGCCCCGCGCCCAGCGCCTTGCCGATCGGCATGTCGCGCCCGATCCGCAGTCGCGCGGGCCTTGCCCGGGGCGCGATGAGTACCAGCCGATTGGCCGCGAGGTCCGCCCGGCTGCCCGACACCAGCCGACCGTCCTTGTCGACCTCGTCCATCCAGTCTTCATCGGCGCTCACGAAGAGATCGGCCGGCGCACCCGCCCTGATCTGGCGCGCCAGCGCGGAGGAGGCAGCGAAGGACAGAACGGGGCGCGCATGTCCCCGCGCGGCCCAGGCATCGGCTGCGCTGGTCATCGCTTCCTGCATGCTCGCCGCCGCCAGCACGACCGGGCCACGCGCCTGCGCAGCGGCGTGAGACAGCGACATGGACAGCAGCAGCCAGGTTGCGAGCAGGCGGAAATGGGCGATCATGCCGCTTGTGTGCCGGGACACCCAAGGGGTGACAAGGGGATTGTGGCGCTTTCGCCTTCCATCTTGCTGCGATAGGGGATGGGCATGAGCCAGCCGCGACCTGCTTCTTCCTGAAATGGCGATCATCAGGAGCCAGTGTGGCGGGTGCAGTGTCGGGTGTGGCGTCCGCTGCGTGACGGGCGGCGGGCGTTCGTTGATCGTCGAAGGCGACAAGACGCACCCTGCCAATGGCGGGCAATTATGCGCCCGCGCCGAACGGCTACAAGACGATGCCGATCCGCCGGGCCGGCTGCTTTATCCGATCGTCGATGGGCGGCGGCAGAAATGGGAGCGGGCAGTGGCGCAAGTGGCGCAGCGGCTTTCGGCTACGATCGCGCGGTATGGGGCAGGGGCGGTGGCGTTGCATGTCGGCGGGGAACTGCTGACCGAAGATATCTACGTCGCCAACAAGTTGATGAAGGGCTTTTTGGGGTCCGCTCACATCCATGCGCCGGGGGCGGAGACGCCTGCCGCCATGCACACCGCGGCCTATGGCGAAGATGTGTCGCCGGCTGCGGCCGAGGATATCGACCAGGCCCGTTTGATCCTAATCATCGGGGACCATCTTGCGGATCGCCACCCGATCCTGATCAAGCGCATGCTGGCTGCGCGTGAGCGGGGCGCAATTCTGGCTATCGTCGCTGATGAGGAGGGTACGGACGGCCTGCCCTGTGACATCCGGCTCACGGTCGCTCCGGGGAGCGAGCATCGCCTCGTCGCGGGATTGCTGCTGCACTGCCATGACGCAGGCGTTCGGGGTTCCGCCACCGTGGTGGCGGAAGACTATTGGACCAAGCTGCGCGCGGGCCATGATCTCTGGTCGGTGGCGCGGGCGTGCGGGCTTGCCGCAGCCCAGCTGCGCAGCTTCTACGAGACTTGGGTCGGGCAGTCCGAAACCGTGACGATATACGGCGACGATGATGTAGAACTGGCTGCGGCAGTCATCGACCTTCATTTGGCCACAGGGCGGATCGGGAGGCCGGGGGCAGTACCCTATCCGTGCGCCGCGCGGCCGGGCGGGATGAGCATACGCGAAACCGGTTGTCTTCCCGCTCAACTGGCGGCGCATCTTCCCTTTTCCGCGGCGGCGGTTGTGGCCCGCTTCTGGGGCGCGCGCTCCATGGCGCAGCAACCCGGCCTGTCAGGTGCGGCGCTGCTGGCTGCCGCCCAAGAGGGGCAGATAAAGGCGCTGTGGAGCATCGGCAGTGACGCGGCGGATCAGGCCTGGCTGCATGCCATGCGCCGGGTTGTTCCGCTCACCATTCGTTCGACGACCAGGATCGCGGAAGCGCAAGAGATCGGCTGGTCCGTCCTCCTGCCGTCCCCCGTCTGGGCGGAGAAGGACGGGACGCTGACCAGCGCCGATCGGTTGATCAGCCGGCATCGCCGGCTGCTCGACCTGCCGGGTGAGGCGAAGCCGGATTGGTGGGGGCTGACAAAGGTCGCGCAAGCGATGGGGTGGGGTGATGCGTTTCATTATGAACGACCGGCGGACATCTATCGCGAACATGCGCGGCTGACCGCCTATGGCAATGACGGCGGCCGGCTGTTGAACCTGCGGCGGCATGCGTCGATCTCCAACCCGGCCTATGACGAACTGACGCCATGGCGCTGGGGCGAGGCGCCGTTTCGCGACGGTCGTTTTCCGACGCCGGACGGACGCGCGCGCCTGCTGCCGCTTCCGTTTCAGCGGGATGCCACGATGCCCTGAAGATGGGCGACCAGCGCGTCGCCATTTGCGGACCAGGTGAAGCGAAGCGCGGTTTCTCGCACCGCCTGCCGATCCGGCGGGTCGGCAAGCGTGGCGTGTATGGCATCCGCAATGGCCTCAGGCGTGCGCTCCACGATCCTGCCCGCTTCTGGCCGGTCGAGCAGTTCCCGCGCACCCCCCACGTCGGTGATGACGAGAGGCGTTCCGCAGGCAAGCGCTTCGACCCAGGCGTTCGCGAGGCCCTCCGATTCGGACGGCAATGCCATGATGTCGGCGGCCGCGAAGATGCGCGGCAGCTTGTGATGGGGGACAGAGCCGAGAAAGCCGATCCTGCGTTCGACACCCAGTTCCTGCGCCAGATTTTCGAGCGTCCGCCGATAGCTCCCTTGTCCCGCCAGCAGCAGCGTGACGTCGGGAAGGTCGGGCAACGCCCGCACCAGCAGATCCTGCCCCTTGCGCGGGATGAGCGCGCCCACGCACAGGACGACCGGGCCAGAAAAGCCAAGCGCCGCCTTGGCTGCTTCGCGATCGGTCAGTTCGAATGTGTCGAGATCGACTCCGGTATAGTGGACGCGGATCTTTTCAGGATCGATGCCCAAGCGCGCCATGGACCGGCGCATCGCGTCCGACACGGCCAGCAGGCCCGCCGCGTCTTCGGCCGCGCGCCGCACCAGCTTTCGGGTGGATTTGCGCGTACCCCAGTAATGGATGTCCGCGCCGCGCGCCTTGACCGAATAGGGGATGCCGAGCGCCCGGGACAGGCGCTGCGCGACGGGACCATCGGGAAAGAAGAAACTGGCGTCGATGACATCGAACGGCTTTTCCACATGCAGGCGCCTCACCAGAGGAAGGATCGCCCGAGTCATGGCGGCGACATTGGTGCGGCCACCGAATTTGGGGATGATCGGGAAGGTGGGGCGATAGACCGTCAGTTCGCGCCAGCGTTCCTTGGCCGGCAGGGCGCGGAGCCGGGCGTAGCGGCCCGCTAGCGACAGGGGCCAAGGCGGCAGGCCGACAGGCGCGATCACCGTCACGTCCGCCTCGGGCCGGCTGGCCAGTTCGCGCGCTTGCCGTTCCACGAACACGCCGAAATTGGGGCGGCTCATGTCCGGAAAGAGGGTCGAGAGGGTGAGGACGTTGATCGTCATTGCGTCTCTTTTGACCGTGCAGGTCTAAAAGATGGTTAAGGTGCATCAACCGTCTTGGCTAGAGGCGTCGGACGAGTTGCACCGCCACAGCGGCCCAAGGTGGATCGGTAAGCACGAGCTGGCGCGTGCCTGGTCCGAGCGGGAGGATTTGAAGCCGGTCGCCTTCCCGCCCGATCAGGCGGCCGAAGAGGAAGCGTCCGGCCGGACGCGGCACCAGCAGATCGCGGTTGAGAGCGGCCGAAAATTCCGGCGGCGCGATGCGGCGACACCAGATGGCGTCGCCGCTCCGATAGTCGCCGATGCTGGCGCTGACATGCACGCCGACCATGCCTTCCGATCCCACCGGAGCAGGAAAGGCTAGCTGGCGCGTGGGTGCGCGGACGCCTTCAGGACCGAGCAGGGCGGCGATGGGCACGTCCGCCTGGCCCGGCAGCGCGACCAGTTCCGCCGTGGTGACGTCCAGCGCCTGCGCGATGCGGTTCAGCCATTTGATCGATACCGTACGCGTTCCAGTTTCGAGCCGGCCGATCGTCTGCGCCGTAGTGGACGGATCGCAGAGCGCGCCTACCTGCTCCAATGTCAGCCCCTTGGCCTTTCGCACGTCACGGATGCGGGTTATCACACTCTTTCACCTATAACCTATTTGGTTTAGTCTTTCCTACAATTTAGCCGTCATGGCAAGGGGGTAGGCCATAGCGACGAAAGGTGGACAATGCCGGCAAGCCATATCGAGCAAATGATCGAAGATCCCGATGGGCGGTGGCAGAGGATTTTGGTGAACATAGGAGAATCGTCGCTCGGCTGGCTGCATGCGCGGGGTTTGCTCAGCGATCGCCATTATGCCGCGGGCGACATGCTGCGGCAGGATTGGGAACGGGCGGGCCTGGGCATTCGGGTGACAATGCGTTGGGACGCCGCGCCACGCGACGGCGGGCGACGCGGGCCGGGTCGTCGCCCCGATCCTACGTTGGCGCAGATGGCCGCGCGCGAGCGATTCGACGGAGCGATCGCGGCCGCTGGCCCCGGCCTATCCGACATATTGTGGCGTGTCGCCTGCGCTGGAGAGGGGCTGGCGGCGGCCGAAAAGGCGCTTGGCTGGCCCAGTCGGGCGGGCAAGCTGGTGCTGACGCTGGCGCTGGATCGGGTGGCGGGCTGGTATCGGGTGGCCTGACGGGTCAGGCGGGCGCCATCATGCCAGCGCCCAGCAACAGCAGCAGCTTTACGTCCATCGCATATCCTTCCGCGCGCCAGGCGGCGATCCGGTCGGGCAAATCCGCCAGCGGCACACGATGGACGCGGATATCCTCATTGTCGACGCCGCCGCCCTCGCCCCTCTTCTCAAGGCCGTGCGCGCGGAACAGGGAGAAGCTCTCAGACACCATGCCGGGCGAGCTCCAAAATTGTCCGAGCGGTTCAAGACGGGCCGGGCGATAGCCCGTTTCTTCTTCCAGTTCACGGGCGGCGGCGAGGGTCGCATCCTCCCCTTCCTGCTCGTCCCCGACCAGGCCGGCCGGCAATTCGATGCAGCGCCGGCCCAGCGGCACGCGATATTGATCGACCAGCAAGATGTGGCGACCGTCTGCAGCCTCGTCGATCGCGAGGATGACGGCGGCCTGGATGCCCCGCGCGCGGGAGACATATTCCCATTTGCCGCGCGTCTTCGCGGTAATGAAGCGGCCCGTCCACATCACCTGCTCGGGGGCGTCATGATCGGGGTCGTTCATAGCTCGATCAGCCTGTCGGGCAGTTCGTTGATATCGTCGTTTGCCCGCGGGAAGTGCTGCGCTAGAACCGTGCCGATCCGGCGGACCGCCTCAGCCAGGCCGGCGCCCGGCTGACCGGCGCGGATCGCCTGGATCAAGGCTGCCATGGCGTCGCCCCACACTTCCGGAGCGACTTTCTCATTGATGGCGCGGTCGGCGACGATTTCGGCGCGATGTTCGTCCAGCGAGAGATAGAGGAGGACGCCGGTGCGGCCGCGCGTCCGCGCCTCGGCTGCGGTGCGGAACAGCAGGATGGCGCGCCGCCGCACCCGACGGGCCTTGGTGGCGCGGGGTGTCATCAGCATGCGCAGCGGCATGATGGCGAGCAGATAGCGCACCACCAGGAATTTGAGGATGAGAAGGCCCAGCAGTCCCAGGAGCAACTTCCAGTCGGCAAGCTCATGTTCCCAATCGAGCAGCAGCATGGAGAGGAAGGCGCGCAGATGCGCCGGGAAGGCGGCCATCAGCGCCAGCGCGACGAACACAGCCGCCGCCGCCCAGCTGAGGCCCACATCATGATAGCTGTCGGACCGGCGGGCGACGATGGTGACGATTTCGCCCGAAGTCGTCGCTTCGGCCTGCGTCACGGCGGACGTTACGAGTTCGCGGTCGGCTGGGGTCAGGCGCAAGTCCATCACCAATCCCCCGACGCGCCGCCGCCGCCGAAGCTGCCGCCGCCCGAAAAGCCACCGCCGCTATCGCCGCTGCCCCAGCCGAAGCCGCCACCCCATCCGCTGCCACCCGAACCCCAGCCCGAGCCCGTGCCCGGCCCCCAGATGATGATCGGTGGTACGCCCCCGCCGCTGCGATAGCGGCGTCCCCCGCGTGCCCGGGAAAGGAGCGGGAGCGCGACGAAGAAGACGACGAAGAGGATGATCCAGAAAGCGAGAATGCCGCCCCCGCCGTCATTCCCATGTCGCACCTCCTGCTCCGCCTGCGCGGCGCGCTGACGCGCCTCATCCGGCGGCAGGGCAAGGAGGCTGGTGATCGCGTCAACGCCGGCATTAATGCCGCCCGCCATGTCGCCGGCCTTGAAGCGGGGCGCTATGTCGTTACGCACGATTTTGGAAGACAGGGCGTCAGTCAATATGCCTTCGAGCCCGTAGCCGACCTCGATGCGGATCTTGCGTTCGGTGGGCGCGACGATCAGCAAAGCGCCTTGATCCTGTTTGTCGCCGACGCCCCAGGCACGACCCAGCCGATAGCCATAATCGGCAATGTCATAGCCCTGGAGGTCGGGAATGGTGGCCACCACCAGCGACCGGCCGCTCGCCTTCTTCTGCGCGATCAGCTTCTGGCTGAGCGCCTGTTCCTGTGCGGGATCGAGCAGGTTCGCCGCATCCACGACCCCGCTGTCGTCGAACTTGGGGAAGCTCTGCGCCCCGGCTGCTGGCGTCATCGCCAGCAGCAGGAAGGCAAGAAGAAAGCGGCGGAGCACCTAGGTCAGTTGCCGAAGTCGACCTTCGGCGCTTCCTCCGCGCCCGGCGTGGTCGCCTGGAAGGGCGTCATCGGCTTTGCGCCGTGGATCAGCTTCGCGCCGATGGCGTCCGGGAAGGTGCGGATGCGGGTATTATAGGCCTGAACCGCGCCATTATAGTCGCGGATGGCGACCGCGATGCGGTTCTCCGTGCCCTCAAGCTGGGACTGGAGTTGGAGGAAATTTTCGTTGGTCTTGAGGTCGGGATAGGCTTCGACCGAGGCGAGCAGGCGCCCGAGCCCCTGGCTCAGCTGCGCCTGCGCCGCCTGATACTGGGCGACCTTGGCCGGATCGGACAGGTCTTCAGCGTTGATCTGAATGGACGTTGCCTTCGCCCGGGCTTCGGTGACGCGGGTCAGGGTCTCCTGCTCCTGCTTGCCGGCGGCCTTCACCGTCGCAACCAAGTTGCCGGTCAGGTTGGCGCGGCGCTGATATTGCGCCTGAACGTCCGCCCACTTGGCCTTCGCTTCTTCCTCGGCGGTCGGCACACTGTTGATGCCGCAGGCAGACAGGGATAGCGCGCCCATGATGGGCAGAAGCAGGGCGTAAAAGCGGCGCATGCGCGTCATGGAACATCCTCGGCTTTGTTTCGCCATGGAAATAGGACGTTGCTCCTCACGGCGCAACGGGCCATCCTGAAGATTGTCATTGGCTATCGAAAGGGCGTCCCGTGGGGCTTGTTTCCGAATTCAAGACATTCATCAATCGCGGCAATGTGATGGATCTGGCGGTCGGCGTCATCATTGGCGGGGCCTTTGCCACGATCACGAAGTCGCTGACCGACGATCTCATCATGCCGGTCGTGGGTTTCATTTTCGGCGGAGCGGACTTTTCCGGCTACTTCCTGCGGCTGGGTGAAATACCCGCCGGGTTCAAGGGCAACCCCGAGAGCTACGCCGATTTGAAGGCGGCAGGCGTCGCGATGTTCGGCTGGGGTGAGTTCCTGACCGTGCTCGTCAACTTCCTGATTCTCGCCTTCATCATCTTCCTGCTGGTGAAGCTGGTGAACAGGCTGACGCACAAGCCGGAGCCTGAGACGGCGGCGCCCGCGCCCACGCCGGAGGACATCGTCCTGCTGCGAGAAATTCGCGACTCATTGAAAAAATAATCGTTTTTGCGACGAAACGAGCCTGTGATGGGAACCATAGCGCGTGCGGCCGGTTGATCGGCGTCAGGGTTCGGGGTGGCTTGGCGCCGGCCGGACCCGGTGCCGAATGACGTCAGCCCTAGGGGGCATAACAGGAGAAATCGCCGTGAAAACCTTTGTCGCTGTCCTTGGCCTTGCCAGCATGGTTACCTTGGCCGCTTGCGATTCCAAGCAGGAGAACAAGGTCGAGAACGCTTATGAGAACAAGGCGGACGCACTCGACAATCAGGCCGACAATATGGAAGCCATGGCCGACAATCTGACCGGCAACGCCGAAGCCGCGGCGGAAAATGCCGCCGACTCGCTGGAGAACAAGGCGGATGCCACGCGCGAAGAGGGCGATAAGGCCGAGGATGCCGTGGAGAAGAAGCAGTAAGGCTGCTTCCGCCACGAACGATGCGAAAAGGCGCTGCGATCGCTCGCAGCGCCTTTTTCAATGCAGCGCGCCTTTAACGGCCCCTTAACCACGCCGCAGCCATGGTGCCTCCGCGCGCATCCATAAGGCCGGCTGGAATGGACGATCTACTTCAGGAATTCATATCGGAAACGCAGGAGACGCTGGAGGCGCTTGCCGGCGAAGTCGTTGCGTGGGAGGCCGATCCGTCCGACAGCGATCGTCTGGACGCCATCTTCCGCTTCTTCCACACGGTCAAGGGAAGCTGCGGCTTTTTGAACCTGCCGCGCTTCGAACGGCTGAGCCATGCGGCGGAAGACGTGCTGTCCGACATAAGGGCGGGGAAAAGAACCGCGGACCCAGCGACGGTCAGCGCCGTGCTGGGTATCATGGATCGCATCGGCGAACTGGCGGAGGCGGTGGCGGCGGGTGCTGCCCTGCCGAACGAAAACGACGATTTCCTGATCGCCGCGCTGCAGGCGAAGGCGGACGATGAAGGGGATGGCGTATCGACATCGGTGAACGAGCCTCAGGCCGTTGCGGCAGTCACGCCCCGCCAGGGCGGCGCTCAGTCGGGGCCGCGCACCATACGCCTGCCTTTGAGTCTGATCGACCAGTTGATGAACGGCGTATCGGACATGGTGCTGGCGCGCAATGAACTGTCCCGCAAGTTGCGGGAACGCACCGCCGACCCCGAACTGGACAATGTGTTCGAACGGTTGTCGACCTGCGTCGCCGACATGCGCGACGTCATTTCCAAGACCCGCATGCAGCGTGTCGACCGGCTCTTCGCAGCCATTCCGCGCATGGTGCGCGACCTGGGCCGTGAACTGGGCAAGCGCATCGACCTCAGCCTTGAAGGCGGCGATGTCGAGATGGATCGGGAAATGGTGGAGATGGTCGTCGACCCTCTTACCCATATCGTCCGCAACAGCATCGATCATGGCATCGAGACGCCCGAGAAGCGACGCGCGGCGGGCAAGCCTGAGGCGGGCAATCTGCGCTTGGAGGCGCGGCAGTCGGGCAACCAGATCGTCATCGCCATCGCGGACGATGGCGCAGGCATCGACACGAAACGGTTGGTGGACAAGGCGGTCTCAGCGGGACGGCTGACCCCCGAGGCGGCCACCCGCATGTCCGAAACGGAAAAGCTGGACCTCATCTTCCAACCCGGCCTGTCGACCGCAAATCAGGTCACGGCGATTTCCGGTCGCGGCGTTGGCATGGACGTCGTGCGCGCCAATGTGGAGCGGATCGGCGGGGTCATAGCGCTCGACAACCAGCCGGGGCAGGGGCTCATCATCACGCTGCGGGTGCCGTTGACGCTGACCATCATCCCGGGCCTCATCGTCCGCGCGGGGGGGCAGCATTTCGCTATTCCGCGGGCCGCCGTCATCGAAATCCTGCACGACAACAACGACATGCTGACCATCAGCCATGTCGGCGGCGCAAAAATCGCGACCATCCGGTCCGTGCGTCATTCCATGCTGGACCTGGAAGATGTTTTGGGCATGGAAAAGCCTGTCCAATCCGGTCCGCGCGCCATCATGGTGGTGCGATCGGCCACTGGCACGCCCTTCGCCATGGGGGTGTCGGCTGTCGACAATCATGAGGAACTGGTCATTCGACCGGCATCGCCCCTGGTGATGGCGACGGGCGTCTATGCCGGCATGACGCTGCCCGACAATGGCAAACCGATGCTTCTGCTGGACGCCGCTGGGCTGGCAAGCGCGGCGAACCTGCCGGATATGGCCGACGACCGCACGACGCGGCACTCCGAAGAACGAGCCGGTGCGGACGAGAGCGCCGAGATGGTGGCCGCGCTTCGGTTCGAGGAATTGTCCGGTGAGCGGCGACTGTTGAAGCTGTCGTTGATCGAACGGGTCGAGGATATCGATGCCAGCCTTTTCGGCCGGTCCGGCGGGCAGGCATTCGTCCGGCTCGACGGCCGCCTTGTGCCCGTGGCCAACGGCTTACACAGCTTCGATCGCGACAAGGTATGTGCCCTGCGTTTGCGGGACGACCGGAGCGAGGCCTGCTATCCCGTCGCGGCTGTGCTGGACATCGTCCAGATGCCGGCCGTGCCCGACATGGTTGCGATGCAGGGGGTTATAAGCGGCGTTGCGGTGATCGATGGTGAGCATCTTGAAGTGCTCAATCCCTTCGCTCTGTTTGCGGCTTTGCCTGACAGCGCGATCGCCGAGCGCACGCAGGGACGTTGCCTGCTCGCCGACAGCCAGGACGGCTGGACGCGCGAGATATTGGCCCCGCTACTGCGTCAGGCGGGCCATGACGTGATTCTGGGATTGCCCGCAGACGGGGCGGTCGATCCGGCCGACGTGGTTTTATGCACCGATCCCGATGCCGTGCAGGCGGCCGAGATGATCGGATGCCGGGTCGTGCATCTTCGCGCTTCGCCGCGGCCTGCCGGTCCGCAGGAGGATGGCAGCATATATCGTTATGATCAGGCCGCCTTGATGGCGGCCATCGGCGGCCAGCGGGCATAAGGAGGCGGCTCATGAACAATCTTTACCTTCTCGCGACCCTGGCCGGCACCCGCATCGCTGTGGAGGGATGGGAAGTCGAAGCAGTGGTGCGCCTGACCGACGTTTCGCCAGTGCCTGGCATGGGCGCCCATGTGGCGGGCCTCTCCGCACTCCGAAGCCGGGTGTTGACTATCATCGACGTCGCGGCCCTCATCACCGGCACGGCCACGCCTCAAGGCCAGCGGGGGCTGGCGGTGATCGCGAATATCAGCGGCCACAGCTATGGACTGATGGTCGACAGCGTATCCGACATATGTCCGGTGGCGGACGGCGAACTGCCCCTTCGCGGACAGCTGGAGCGGGCGTGGGCACCCTATGCCCGCGCGATCGTGGAACATGAAGGGCATCCCTGGCTGCTCGTGTCGCTTGCGGCCTTCATCGAGGGCGGCGCGATGGCACAGGCCGCCTAGAAAGATCTCCATGCTTGTTTACCAAATACTTGGCTTTGCCGTTTAAAGCCACGAACACGGCCGTAATCTGAAGGACCTGTTATGAAAAACTGCCTTGTCGTCGACGATTCGAAGGTGATCCGCAAAGTCGCCCGACATATCCTCGAATCGCTCGATCTGACGGTCAGCGAGGCCGTGGACGGCCAGGACGCTTTGACGCAGTGTGAAGCATCGGCGCCCGACGTCGTGCTGCTGGACTGGAACATGCCCATCATGAGCGGCATGGAATTTCTCCAGGCGCTGTCCACTGCAAAGATGTCGGCGCGCCCGAAGATCATCTTCTGTACGACGGAAAACGGCATCAGCCACATCAAGGCCGCCGTCGAAGCCGGCGCGGACGAATATGTCATGAAGCCGTTCGACAGGGAAACACTGGAAAGCAAGCTGGCGATCGTCGGGGTAATCTAGGCGCTGCCGCGCGCAGCCCGCAATCATAGATGCCCCCTTGCCCCGCTTCCTCCCCAGAAAGCCGATAAGATGAACGCCATGGCGCCGATCATGACCAGTCGCAAAAGTGGGGACACGCCTGCCCGCACGCTGGTTGTCGACGATTCCGTGGTCGTGCGGACGGTTATCGAGCGTATCCTCAACGCCGATCCGGGCTTTCGCGTCGATCACAAGACGAACAGCGCGGAGCAGGCGCTGCAATATCTTGCGGAACATGATGTCGACCTGGTGCTGCTGGACATAGAATTGCCTGGGCAAAGCGGTCTCGCGGCGTTGCCGCATATCCTGCAGACCCGTCCCAACGCGAAAGTAGCCATCCTCTCGGGCAAGTGCGAGGAAGGCAGCGCCGCCGCGGTCGAGGCGCTGGCGCTGGGCGCCAGCGACATCCTGTCCAAGCCGGGAAGCGGCAGCTTCGGGGAACAGTTCCCGCAGGCACTGATCGGCCGGTTGAACCGCCTGTTCGAAGACGGACCCTTTCCCGCCGCAACGCCGCGTGCCGCCGCGCCCGCGCTGGTTGAGCCGTCGGCCGCTCCTCTGGCCTGCCTTGGCATAGGGGCTTCCACCGGTGGCATCCATGCCTTGGGGCAATTGTTCGATGGGCTGGAAGGCCCGCTGGGCGTCCCAATCCTGCTGACGCAGCATCTGCCCGCCAGTTTCACCGTCTATTTCGTCCAGCAGCTTTCACGGATGACCAGCCTTCGCGTCAAAGTGGCGGAGATTGGCGACATGCTTGCGCCCGACACCGTCTATGTCGCGCCGGGCGACGCCAATCTGCAGATCCGAAAGGGCCTGCACGGCCGGGTGCATGTGACGCTCGACCCCGAAAGGACGCCCGCCGGAAACCTGCCGGGCGTGGACCCGATGCTGACGAGCATGGCGGACGTGTACGGGGCGGGCGCCGCCGGAATCATATTGACCGGCATGGGCCGGGACGGAACCGCAGGTGCGCGAGACATCGTTGCGGCAGGAGGATGGATCGTGGCGCAGGATGAAGCGAGCAGCGTTGTGTGGGGCATGCCGGGTTCGGTGACGGGCGCAGGGCTGACCTGCGGAGTCATGGCGCCGTCCGCCATCATGGGCTTCGTCGCGCGCCGCGCCAAGGCGGCCGCTTGATGTCGGCGTGCGATCAGAGACCGGAGAGTTTGCAAGGCGCAGCGCGGATCCTGTCCGGCCTGTTGGAGGCGAGGACCAGCCAGACCGTGTCGGAAGGCCGGGCGTGGCGAATGGAAACGGCGTTGCGGCCGATCCTGCGCGCGCACGGGTTGCAGGATATCGATGAACTGGCGGCGCGGCTTTTACGCGATCGTTCCGGGCCGTTGGAAACCGATGTGGTGAACGCCCTGCTCAACAATGAGAGCAGCTTCTTCCGCGATCTCCAGATTTTCGACATGATCCACCGGCAGATCCTGCCGCGCATCCAGCAGGAAAAGCAGGATCGGACGCTGCGGATATGGAGCGCGGGCTGCTCGACCGGGCAGGAAGCCTATTCACTCGCCATCCGGTTGCGCAACGAGGCCGCCCGCTGGCAAGGCTGGCGCGTTGAGATATTGGCGACGGACATTTCCACTGCCGCGGTCGACCAGGCGCGATCGGGCATATTCTCCCAGATGGATGTGCAGCGCGGCCTTGCCATCGGCGATCTTCTTAAATGGTTCGAGCCGCATGGCGAAGACTGGCGGGCAAGCGCCGACCTGCGCCGGATGATCGATTTCCGGCACGACAATCTCTTCGATGCGCGCCACCCGAGCGGACAATATGACCTGCTTCTTTGCCGCAACGTCCTGCTCTACTTCACACCAGGTCGGCGGCAGTCGGTGCTCCGGCTGCTGGCGGAGCATAGCCATGCCGGGTCGGTGCTGCTGCTGGGCGCCGGGGAAACCGTGATCGGCCAGGGCGACGACTTTGTGCCGCACCCCGATTTTCGTGGCGGTTATGCGTGCAAGAGCTGCGCGGACGATTCAATGGCGGTGGCGGCGCGACGCATCGGATAGCGACGCTGACTTGCCGATCCGCGACTGGCTTATGTTAACCCTGCTTGATTGCCGCGCATGTCTCGGCCATGGTCTCCCCGCGCGCCGACGCGCGGGCGGACTGGCATGATGATCGAGCTGCAAGTGACTGGCTTTCCCCGATGACCGACATGCCGATGATCGACACGCCGTCGCCCAATCATGACGATCGCAGCCTGCCGATCACCATGCTGGTGCTGCACTATACCGGCATGCCGGACGCGGCGAGCGCCATAAACTGGCTGGCCAACCCGGAATCGAAAGTATCCGCCCATTATGTGGTTACGGAGGACGGGCAGATCATCCGCATGGTGGATGAGGCCAAAAGGGCGTGGCACGCCGGCCGTTCGCACTGGCGCGGCATAGACGACGTCAATTCGGCGAGCATCGGCATAGAGATCGTCAATCCAGGTCATGAATGGGGGTATCGCCCCTTTCCCGAAGCGCAGATGGGATCGCTAATCCCGTTGATCCACGATATCGTGAACCGGCACAGGATCACGCGCGGTAATATCGTGGGGCACAGCGACGTCGCGCCCGCGCGCAAGCAGGACCCGGGCGAGCTTTTCCCCTGGGGGCAGCTTGCCCGGCTGCGGCTGGCCCTGCCGCGCCCGACCAAGAAGCTGATGGATCCGCACTGGACCGACAGCGGCTTCATGCTCGCGCTGGAGCGGTTCGGTTACGACATTGCCGACCCCAAGGCGGCGGTTGTCGCGTTTCAGCGCCGCTTCCGACCCGAACTAATGGACGGGGTGATCGATGGCGAATGCCGCGCGATCCTGCTGGCCTTGCTTCTCCCTAAGCCGCAAGGGGATGACTAAGGCGTCGGGACGCGCTATGGCGCTGCCTGCCAGAGGGCCGGGCGGCCGCGGCGTGGCGGGTAACTTCCACGGCGAGGAAAGTCCGGGCTCCACGAAATGACGGTGCCGGCTAACGGCCGGCTGGAGTGATCCAAGGGACAGTGCAACAGAAAGCAGGTCGCTCAGGTTTCGGCCCAGTGACATTGAAAGGGTGCGGTAAGAGCGCACCGCGCCTGCGGCAACGCGAGGCGGCACGGTAAACCCCACCGGGAGCAAGACCGAATAGGGGCGGCGCGCGGCTTCATGCCGCTAGGCTGATTTCGGCCGAGACCGCCCGGGTTGGTTGCTTGAGGGCCGGAGCAATCCGGCTCCTAGAGGAATGGTCGCCCATCTCCTGCAAGGGAGTGGACAGAACCCGGCTTACAGGCCCTCTGGCATCATCGAACGACTGAAACTGGATGCAGTTGTCGCGGACGGGCAACACGCGCATGATAGACAGGGCTTCCGTACTTTCAGGGGGAGGGCTGACATGCCGCATGATCCGGGGTTCGACGACTATCTGTCGGTGGAAACGGCCAGAGCCAGCTATGACAGGAACGACGCCGGCAAGGACAAGGCCGCCGGCTTTTCCCTGCTGTGGGGTGACGGCGTCCATGTCCTCGAGGGCGACGGGAGCCTGCGCAAAGTCCGCGCGCGCGGCCAGACGGGCTGGATCGACAAGAACCAACTGGGTGGAATGTCGCTGCTGGAAATCTACTTTATCGATGTCGGGCAAGGTGACGGGCTTCTGATCAAGACGCCGGACTTTCGCCATATCATGCTCGATGGCGGTTATTCCCGCAGGTCTCAACCCACCGGCAAAAGCGCAGCCGACTTCATCGACTGGAAATTCTTCAAGGATTATGGCGCGGACACGATCGTCCTCGACGCGATGATCGCGTCGCATATCGATTTCGACCATTATGGCGGTTTGGATGACCTGCTGGATGTCGATCAGGTAGCGGAGCTGGATTGTAGCGGCATCACCATCGACGCCTTCTATCATGGCGGTCTGTCGCACTGGGCGGCGTTCGGCAAGACCCGGGAGGGGCTCGGCCCTTTCGAGAAGACGGCAGATGGCCGCAAATGGTTCACCCGGCTGCTGGACGACCGGGTAAGCGCGGAAGCGGCGACGGGCGGAACGGGACCGCAACTGCGGGGCCGATGGGGCGCCCTGATCGAGAAGGTCGTGGCTGCTCGATCAGCATCGGGCACGCCGACCGCCATCCAGCGCCTCAGCCAGCAAAGCGAGTGGCTGCCCGGCCATGACGCGGGCGATGAGGTGCCGATCCGCGTATTGGGACCAATTGCGGGCGAAAAGAATGGCAGGCCGACCCTGTTGCGCCTCGATACCAGCCAGTCCATCAACACCAACGGCACGAGCGTGCTGCTCCGCGTCGATCACGGCAAGGCGCGCATCCTCCTGACCGGAGACCTCAACGCGAAGGCGCATCAGTCGCTGCTCGCCGAATATGCCGGGCGTGAGGACGAATTTACCTGCGACGTCGGCAAATGCTGCCATCACGGATCGGAAGACGTGTCCTTCACCTTCCTTCAGCATATGCATGCGGCCTGCACCGTCATCAGCTCGGGCGATCATGAAGGGCATGACCATCCCCGGCCGCGCGTCGTGGCGGCATCGGGCCTGACGGGCTTTCGCGAGATCCGCGACGACAAGCTGGTCACGCCCTTGGTGTATTCGACCGAACTGGCGCGATCAGTCGAACTGGGACGGCCCGAAAGCGTGGTTGCGGGCACCGGTGCGGTTGCCGTGGAATATGGCACGGACCGGCTGGACGAGGTCAGCATCGCCTACAAGGTGACTGCGGCAGGCGCGCTCAACCCTGGAGCCGAACGCGGCACGTTGGATCGAATGCGGGTGATGCACAAGCTGATCTATGGCCTCGTCAACATTCGCACGGATGGCAATCGGATCGTCGCTGCCACGATGAATGAGGGCGATCGGACCTTCGCGGTGAAAAGCTTCGACGCGCGGTTCTGAAAAGCCGCGTCCTCGCGCTTTTCATTGCGGGGTCCGATGGTTACATTGCCCCCATGGCACGACAGGGTCGATCGAATGACTGGGGCTTTCCCCGATGGCGCAGCTATGGCGCGGCGCGCGAGGCGCAGAAGGTGCGCTTGTGCGATCGGCACGGCTGCGACCGGCCGGGTGACTGCCCGGCGCCCAAGTCTCCCAACAGCCCGGAGCGCTGGTATTTCTGCGCCGATCATGCCGGCGAATATAACCGCAATTGGGATTATTTTCAGGGGCTGGACGCCGAGGAGCGCGAACAGCGCGCGCGTGACGAGCGGCGCGACGCGGGTGCATACCAGTCGAGCGCCTATCATGGCTGGGGCGGGCCGGGCGACGGCAGCCGGTCACGCGACGAATTGCACGCGCTCAAAGCGCTGGAGCTGGAGGACGACGCTGATTTCGAGGCCGTCAAGAAGAGCTGGCGCCGATTGGCGAAAGAGCATCACCCTGACGTGAAGCCGGGCGATGCACAGGCAGCCGTGCGTTTTCAGGCGATTCAGGCGGCTTATGAGGTGCTGCGGGCTGCGGAGGAACGGCGCAGTTGGAAGCCGGGGGGCGGCACGGCTTGAAAGACCATGTGCGCGCGAACTGGCGCAACGTCGTCCTGGTGTGCCGCAAATGTTCGAAGAAGCTGGACGGCGGTTTCGGTCCGCATGGGGACGAACGGCTGGCGAAGGCGCTCAGGAAGCATCTCGCGTTGAAGAAAGGCCGCAAGGCGGACGCCGGCATTGTCGAGGTGAATTGCCTTGGCGTCTGTCCCAAGGGCGCCGTGACGGTGGTCGATGGTGCGGACAGCCGGGAATGGCTGCTGGTGAAGCCCGGCAGCGACCTGGGCGAGCTGACCAGGATGCTGCACCTTGGGGAAGCTGATCCTTAATCCAATACTTACCACTCCATCCTAGATGGAGGCGATGATTTTTCCTGTTTCCGTGCGGCGGCATCTCGTCCTGCTCGCCCATTGCAGCCTGATGCTGATCGGCCTTTTGGCTCTTTACGCAATACCGCCGGTTCGCGGTCCCATGTTGCTGGTGCCCATGACAAGCAAGGCGCGGCGGTCGGTTGCAGCGCAGGCGGTAAGCGGCGGCGCGCGGCTGATCTCCGCCGGGCCATGGATGGGTTCCCTGCTGGTCGACGGCGAGCGTCGCAGGCTCGGCATGCCTCTGCTGCGCGCGGGCATCGTCCCGCTGGCGGCCCGGGCCGGGGGCTGCGAAGGGCTGATCGGATGAACGCTATGACTACCCTGGACCGTCTGCGCCTGCATGGCCTGCAAATCCTGGTCTTTTCCAGTTGGCTGTGGACCGTTGCGATCGGCGCGGTCGGCATGATGTTGCATGTCGAGCATGTGGAGCGCGCCCTGTTCTTGTCCGCGCTGGTCAATGCGCTGCCAACGGTGCAGATGTTATGCAAGCGTCGCGACCTCGATGTCCGTCTGGCCATGGGTGCGCTGGCGGCGACCCAGCCTGCGATCGGCCTGTTCCTGCTGTCCGGCCATCCTTGGCAGATGGACGGCCATATGTATTTCTTCGTCGCCCTGGCCGGGCTGACGCTGCTCTACGACTGGCGGCCGATCGTGCTGGCGGCGCTATTGACCGCCGCGCACCATCTGCTGTTGGGCCACCTCGCTTCCGGCTGGGTATTCCCGCAGCAGAGCGATCTGGGGCGGGTTGTGCTCCATGCCGTGGCGGTATGCGCCCAAGCGGCGGTGCTCAGTTATGTCACCATCCGGCTAAGGACCATGCTAGAGGCGCTGGACGGCCATGTCGCGCGCTCCGACAAGCTTGCCCAGCAGGCGCATGACGGACGTGTGGCTGCGGAAAAGGCCATGGCCGCGAGCCAGGAAGCGGATGCCCGCGCGAGCAGGCTGCGGGCGCAGCAGGAAGAGGAGAAGGCACGGATGGCGGCGGAGAGGCGCGCCGCCACGCTGGAACTGGCGCGCGCCTTCCGACAATCTGTCGCCGACGCGGTGGGCGCGGTCGGCACGGCGGCGCGGGAACTGGACGAATCGGCGCAGCAGCTTGCTCGATTGGCGCAGCGCGCGAGCGCGGGCACCGGCGAGACGGCGGCCATCGCGGAGCGGTCGTCCATCGACGCGGCCTTGCTGGCGAAGCGGATCGAGACATTGTCGGATTCCATCGTCGCCATCGCTTCGGCCGCGCAGCAGCAGGCCGCGCTGGGTGGGCAGGCTGAAAAAGTATCGAGTAGCGGTCAGGAGGCGGTCAGCGCGCTGCACGGCCGCACGAGGTCCATCACCAGCTTTGCCGACTCGATCGCGGACATCGCGACGCGCACCAACTTGCTGGCGCTCAACGCCACCATCGAGGCGGCACGCGCCGGCGAAGTCGGGCGCGGCTTTGTCGTGGTCGCGGGCGAGGTGAAGCAGCTTGCCGGACAGGCGGCCAACGCCACCAGCGAAATCCATGCGCTTGCCCGTTCGGCGCAAGAAGGGGCGGGAATCGCCCGTGGCGCGCTGTCGGATGTGGCGGCGGCGGTGCAGCAGCTCGCCAAGGCGGCCGACGACATCCAGCGCGCGGTGGCGGACCAGCGGGACGCGACAGCGGCGATTGGCGAGTCCGCCAGGGATACCGCGCAGGGCGCGGCGATGATGACCCGCCAGCTGGAGGAAGTCGCGGATGTCGCGCGGAACAATGAGAGTCTGTCGGCCCGGGTGTCGAGCGCGGCCTCTGGCCTGTCGCTGACCGCGCAGCGGCTGGAACGGGCGACCGACCAGTTCGTCGCACAACTGGAAGCGGCCTGAACGACAATCGGCGGCGCTTGCACGCCGCCGATCGATCAATCGACAAAGGAGCCGGCGGGGACCGGCCCCACCGTCGCCATCAGCCCGGCTGATCGGCGCGGCTGGCGCCCTGGCCATCCAGATTCTGGGCGGCGAAGTCCCAGTTGATCGCGTCCTTCAGCACGCGGTCGGCATAGTTGGGCCGGGCGTTGCGATAGTCGATATAATAGGCATGTTCCCACACATCGAGGATCAGCAGCGGCGCATGACCTTCATGCGCGACCGGCGTGTCGGCGTCGTGATAGCTGGTGACTTCGAGCGCCCCGTCCTTCAGGATCAGCGCGGCCCAGCCGCTGGCGAAATGGCCGACGGCTTCCGCCTTCAGCTTCTCGATCAGGGCGTCCACCGAACCGAACGCTGCGTTGATCTTGTCGAGCAGCTCGCCGCTGGGCGCGGTCTTCGTGGGGGTCAGCGAATTCCAGTAGAAAGTGTGGTTCCAGATCTGACCGACCTGGTTGAACAGCCCGCCCTTGGTCGACTTGATCAGCTCGACCAGTGATTTGCCCTGCTGCGCGGGATCGGCGGCGATCAACTCATTGGCCTTCACGACATAGGCGTTGTGATGCTTGCCGTGGTGGTAGTCGAAGGTTTCGGCGGACAGGATGTCGCCAAAGGCGTCCTTGGCATAGGGCAGGTCAGGCAAAACAAAGGCCATGGCAGAACTCCTCGGGTTCGTGATGGGGCGGCCGCTCAGCGAATGGAGCGGCCGGAAGGATCATGTGTCCGGGCGTGGCTGGAAGCCCGCCGCGCTTCCCATATGCGCCTGCCAGCGCGGATTGGAAGGGGGATACGCTTATTGCGAAACGATCTCACAAAATGGCGGGCTAACCGTCGCTTCCGCGGTTGATCTTCCATGCCGCTTCTGGTGCAGGAAGAGCGTATTTCACCCTTGCGGAGGACTTGTCTCGCCAATGTCCTCGGCCGTGTGTTCTTCACCCAGCCTCAGCCCATGCCGCATCAGCATCGGGATGTTGGCGGCGGCGAAGACCACTGACACGATGGTAACACCCCAGACCTTCACGGCGAGCCAGGTATCAAAGCTCATCGTCCGGCGCATGGCTTCGTTTGCGATCGCCATCGCCACGAAGAACAGCGCCCAGTTGCGCGACAGTTTGAGCCATCCTGTCTCCGTCAGACCGTCATAGGCGGCCTGGAGCAGATATTTGAGCAGCGGCTTGCCGCGCATCAGCCCCGCAAACAACATCAGCGCGAAGAAGGCGTAGATGATCGTGGGTTTGAGCTGAATGAAGCGCTGATCGTGAAAATAGATGGTGAGCCCGCCGAAGAAGAGGATCAGCAGCGCCGACAGCCAGAGCATGGGCGATACCCGGCCCAGCTTCACCTTCGACACGATCACCGCGATGACGATCGCGGCCATGAAGGCAGCGGTGCTGAACGACATGGCGGTGAGCGGATTGCCCGGACCCCAAACCCAGCCGGCCCCCTTGTAGGTCAGGAAGAAGACGAGCAGCGGCCCGAAATCCAGGGCCAGGCTGAGCGCGCCGCCATGGGCGGGCTTGGCAGCGTTAGCGGGCATAGGCGGTCCCTGCGATTGCCTTCGCCATGTCGGCGGGGTCGAAGGGCCGCAAGTCCTCGATCTTCTCGCCCACCCCGATGGCATGGATGGGCAGGCGATATTTCTCCGCCGCTGCGACCAGCACGCCGCCGCGCGCGGTGCCGTCCAGCTTCGTCATGACGAGGCCGGTGACCTGCGCGGTTTCCTTGAAGACTTCGATCTGGTTCAACGCATTCTGTCCCGTGGTGGCATCCAGAACCAGCACAACGTCATGGGGGGCGGCAGGGTTCAATCGGCCGAGTACGCGGCGGACCTTGGCAAGCTCGTCCATCAGCTCCGTCTTGTTCTGGAGGCGGCCTGCCGTATCGACGATGAGAACGTCGATGCCGGTCGCCGTCGCCTGCTTCACCGCGTCGAACACGATGCCGGCCGCGTCGCCGCCTTCCTTGCCGGCTACGATGGGGACGCCCAGCCGATCCGCCCACACCTTGAGCTGGCCTATGGCGGCCGCGCGGAAGGTGTCGCCCGCCGCTAGCATCACGCCATAATCCTGCTCCAGGAAATTATTGGCGAGCTTGGCGATGGTGGTCGTCTTGCCAGAGCCGTTGACGCCGATCACGAGGATTACCTGCGGACGCGGGAAGGCCTCGATCTCCAGCGGCTTGGCGACCGGGGCCAGAACCTTCTCGATCTCCTCCGCGATGATCTCGCGCAGATAGTCCTCGGTGATCTCCCGATTGTAGCGGCCCGCCGCCAGCCGGTCGCGCACGCGCGCGGCCATGGCCGGGCCAAGATCGGTCATGATGAGCGCTTCCTCGATCTCGTCGAGGGTTTGGTCGTCCAGCGCGGCCTTGAACAGGCCGGACAGATTCTCGCCCAGCCGGTCGGATGTGCGCTTGAGGCCGCCGAAGAGACGGTCACGCCAGCTGTTTCCACTAGTGTCGGTCATCGGGCTGCCTCTTGCGCCAACAGGACGCCCTTCTCAAGTCCCGTGATGGTGGCGCGGACGATGGACGATGGCGTCTGCGCCGTCATGAAGCGTGCCGGAGCGAAATTTTCGGCATGGCCTGTCAGGCCGCTGCGCTCGACCAGGATCGATTGCGTCGTGCCGATCAGCGCGCGCAACCAGGCCTCCCGGCGCTCCGCGCAGGCGGCGCGCAGGCGGGCGGCGCGGGCCTTTATGGTGGTGCGATCGACCTGCGGCATCCGCGCGGCGGGGGTGCCGGCGCGCGGCGAGTAGGGGAAGATGTGGCCGTGGACGATGTCGCAATCCTCCACCAGCGCCAGGCTGTTCTCGAACATCGCCTCGTCCTCGGTTGGGAAGCCGGCGATGATGTCCGCGCCGATGCTGATGTCGGGGCGGATGCCTTTCAGGCGCTCGACGATCCGGATGGCATCCGCGCGACTGTGGCGGCGCTTCATGCGCTTCAGGATCAGGTCGTCCCCTGCCTGCAGCGACAGATGGAGGTGCGGCATCATGCGCGGTTCGTGGACGATTAGGTCGAAGAGGCGTTCATCGATTTCCACGCTGTCGATCGAGGACAGGCGCAGCCGGGGAAGATCCGGCACATGCTTCAACAGGCGTTCCACCAGCAGGCCGAGCGAGGGCCTCCCGGGAAGGTCCGGGCCATAGCTGGTCACATCAACGCCGGTCAGGACGATCTCGCGATAGCCCGCATCCACCAGTTCACGCGCCTTGTCCACCACCGCGCCCGCCGGCACGGATCGGCTGTTTCCGCGGCCATAGGGAATGATGCAGAAGGTGCAGCGGTGGTCGCAGCCATTCTGTACTTCCAGGAAGGCGCGGGCATGGTCGGCGAAGGCGCTCGCCATGTGCGGCGCGGTGTCGCGGACGGCCATGATGTCGGCGACTTTCACTCGCTCGGGAGCGGGAAGGAAGGAGGCGGGCTCCATCTTTTCCCGGTTGCCGATCACCGCGTCCACTTCGGCCATGGCGGCGAAGGTCTGGGGTTCGGTCTGGGCGGCGCAGCCAGTGACGAGGATGCGGGCGTCGGGGCGATCGCGGCGGGCGCGGCGGATGGCCTGACCAGTCTGGCGGACGGCTTCGGCAGTGACGGCGCAACTGTTGACGACGATCAGGTCATCCTGTCCTGCCGCCATGTCCCTGATCGCCTCGCTCTCCGCGATATTGAGGCGGCAGCCCATGGTGATGATCTCTGGGCCGCTCATCCTTAAAAACGCGACCAGTCGGCCTCGCCATCGAAGACATGGGTGGCGGGGCCGGTCATTTGGATATGCCCGCCCGGCGTCCATTCGATTAGCAGGTCGCCGCCTGGCAAGGTGACGGTGACAGGGCCGCGCATCAGCGTGCGCCGGATTGCGGCGACGGCTGTGGCGCACGCCCCGGTGCCGCAGGCGCGGGTGAGGCCCGCCCCGCGTTCCCAGACGATCAGGCGGATATGGTTGTCCCCCGCGACCTGCGCGAAATTGACGTTCACGCGCGCGGGGAAGAGCGGATCGTGCTCGATCAACGGGCCGAGCCGGTCGAAGTTCACACTGTCCAGATCGTCTACGAAGAAGACGACATGCGGGTTGCCGACATTGACGGCGGCGGGTGCGGGCAGGTCTTCCCAGCTCGCACCCATGGTCAGCGTGTCCATGGGATAGGCGAGCGGGATCGCGTCCCAATCGAATCGGGGCACGCCCATATCGACGCTGACCCCGCCATCGATCAGGCGCGCGTCGAGCAGACCGGCCTTCGTGCGGATGGTCACATCGCGGCCCACGAACAAGGGCACGCAGCGGGTCGCGTTGCCGCAGGCTTCGACCTCGCTGCCGTCGGCATTAAAAATCTGCATCGACACATCGGCGTCCGCTGCCTCACCGATGATGATGAGCTGATCGCAGCCGATGCCGGCATGGCGATCCGCAATGGCGCGCGCGCGCGCTTCCGTCATGTCCAGCGGCGCGCCGCGGGCATCGATCACGACGAAATCGTTGCCGAGGCCATGCATTTTCGAGAAGCGTCCCATGATGGGCGCGCATGTAGTGCGGATGGGGGGAAAAGGCCAGTGCGTCGCTTATTGAGCGACAGCCGCCCGCCGCTGCCCATAAAGCCAATAGACCGCCAACCCGATCGCGTTCCATGCCGCGCAGGCGAAAATGGTCTTCATCGGCAGGCTGATGAAGAGATAGGCGCAGCCCGCGACCGCGCCGATGCCGACTGCCCATGCGGCGGGCGTGCGGAAGGGGCGGCGGATGTCGGGCGCGCGCTTGCGCAGGACGAGGAGGCAGAGGCCGACGGCGGTGAAGGCGATCAGCGTGCCGGCGTTCGCCAGCGCCGCGATCTCGTCGATGGGCAGGAGGCCAGCGATGATCGCGACGAGGATCGCGGTGACGGCGGTGATGCGCGCCGGCGTGCCGCGCTTTGAAATACGGGCGAGGCTTTGCGGCAGAAATCCGTCCCGCGCCATGACCAGAAAGATGCGGCTCTGGCCATAGAGGAAGCCGAGCAGCACGGTGGGCAGGGCGATGACGGCGGCGATGGCGACGACGCGGGCGATACTGCCTTGGCCCATTTCGCGCAGGATGAGGGCCAGCGGCTCGGGTGAGTCGGCGAAGCGGGTGAAGGGCATCGCACCGATCGCGGCGGCGGCGACGAGGACGTAGATCAGCGTGCAGGCGACCAGCGATCCGACGATGCCGATGGCAAGGTCGCGATCGGGGTTCTTGGCTTCCTCCGCCGCGGTCGAGATGGCGTCGAAGCCGTAGAAGGCGAAGAAGATGATCGCGGCGGCCGCCATGACGCCGCGCTCAACCCCGTCCGGTCCCATATGCTTGGCGAAGCCGAAGGGCATGAACGGCTCCAGGTTGGCGGCATCGAAGGCGGGGAGGGCATAGGCGACGAACAGGCTCAGCGTCACGATCTTGATGAGGACGAGGATGGTGTTGAGGCGCGCGCTTTCCTTCGTGCCGACCATCAGCAGCCCGGCGACCACGGCGATGATGAAGATGGCGGGCAGGTTGACGATGCCGCCCAGCTCCGGCCCCTGCGTCAACGCCAGCGGGAAGCCAAGCGGGGTCAGCAGCGGCCCGGCATAGCCCGACCAGCCGACCGCCACGGTCGAGACGACTAGGCTATATTCGAGGATGAGCGACCAGCCCACGATCCACGCGATCCCTTCGCCCAGCACGACATAGGAGTAGCTGTAGGCGCTGCCGGCCGCCGGCATCATGGTGGAGAGTTCGGCATAAGCGAGCGCCGCGCAGGCGCAGATCGCGCCGGCAATGGCGAAGGAGAGGAGGACGGCAGGACCGGCCCGATCCGCGCCGACGCCGATCAGCGTCAGGATGCCGGTCCCCACGATCGCGCCCACGCCGAGCGCCAGCAGGTGCGGCCAGGAGAGGGTGCGGGCGAGTTGGTGACCGCTCTCCTGCGGCACCATCGCGTCCATCGGTTTGCGGCGTGTCCAGCTCATGATTTGGAAGGCTCCCCTCTATTTTTCCCCTTAACTTCGCATATTTCCCGCAGAATGCGACATAAAATTACGCGGGGTTGATCCTATCGGAAAGTCGGGAGTTGAGCAGGGCATCGTGCCTTGGAGCCTAGCAAACGGGGGCGGAGTAGGAGAGACGGGTCTGCAAACCACTAATTCTGTCATCCCAGCGAAGGCTGGGATCTCATTTCCTTTGGGCGCCGAAATGAACAGAGAGATGCCAGCCTGCGCTGGCATGACGGGTAGGATACCATCCGCAACTCACCTAATTCTGCCATCTCCGCTCTCACACTTGCCATTCCCCCCGCTTTCCCCTAAGGGCCCACCCAGCATCGGGCGGCGCGCCGTTCGACTCTGACGACTCCAGGACGCCCAGGTGGGGCATCGGATGGACGCTGGCCGGCGAGGTTTCGCCCGCCGGCGATTTTGTCGTTTGGAGGTGCGAGGGTTTTTCATGGCGCCGCAAGGCTCCGATTTGAGGTGATGATGTTCGATTCGCTCAGCGATCGTCTAGGCGGGGTCTTCGACAAGCTGCGGGGGCGCGGCGCGCTCACGGAGGACGATGTCCGCGCCGCGATGCGCGAGGTGCGGATCGCGCTGCTGGAGGCCGACGTCGCCCTGCCGGTGGTGCGCCAGTTCGTAGACCAGGCGACCGAGCGCGCGGTGGGCAGCGACGTGCTGCGCTCCGTCACGCCGGGGCAGATGGTCGTCAAGATCGTCTCCGACACGCTGACCGAGACGTTGGGGTCGGACACCAGCGACCTGCTGATCGACGTGACCCCGCCTGCCGTCATCATGATGGTCGGGCTTCAGGGGTCGGGCAAGACGACCACGACCGCCAAGATCGCCAAGCGGCTGAAGGAAAAAGAGCGCAAGAAGGTGCTGATGGCGTCGCTCGACGTCCAGCGCCCGGCAGCGCAGGAACAGCTGGCGGTGCTCGGCACGCAGACTGACGTGGCGACGCTGCCGATCGTGCCGGGGCAGCAGCCGGTCGAGATCGCGAAGCGCGCGCTCCAGTCGGCCAAGCTCCAGGGCTTCGACGTGGTGATGCTCGACACGGCGGGTCGCCTCCATGTCGACCAGGCGCTGATGGACGAGATGAAGGCGGTTGCCGACGCGGCGAACCCGGCCGAAATCCTGCTCGTCGTCGACTCGCTGACGGGGCAGGACGCGGTCAATGTCGCGACCAACTTCACGGCGCAGGTGCCGCTGACTGGCGTGGTGCTGACCCGTATGGATGGCGATGCGCGGGGCGGCGCGGCGCTGTCGATGCGCGCGGTGACGGGTCGGCCGATCAAGTTTGCGGGCACCGGCGAGAAGCTGGACGCGATCGAACCCTTCCACCCCGCGCGCGTCGCGCAGCGCATTCTGGGCATGGGCGATGTCGTCAGCTTGGTCGAGCGCGCGGCCGAGACGATCGATGCCGAGGAGGCCGACAAGCTCGCCAAGAAGATGGCGAAGGGTCAGTTCGACATGAACGACCTGCGCGCCCAGCTCAATCAGATGCGCCGTATGGGCGGGCTTGGCGCGCTTGCGGGCATGCTGCCGGGCCTCAAGAAGGCGCAGGCGGCGATGGCGGCGAGCGGTGCGAACGACAAGACGTTGATCCATCTGGACGCGATGATCGGCTCCATGACGCCCAAGGAGCGGGAGAAGCCCGCGCTCATCAACGCCAAGCGCAAGATCCGCATCGCCAAGGGTTCCGGCCGCACCGTGCAGGACGTCAACCGTCTCCTGAAAATGCATCAGGAGATGGAAACGGCGATGAAGAAGATCCGCAAGATGGGCGGGCTCAAGGGTCTCGCCAAGATGTTCACTGGCGGTGGCGGCATGGGTGGTCTTGGCGGGCCGGAGGGCGGATCGCCGCCCGACCTGTCGGGGCTGGGTGGCCTGGGTGGACTTGGCGGCAACATGCCCAAGCTGCCGCCCGGCTTTCAGAATTTCATGAAGAAGTAATTTGTTTCAACGCATTGAATCGTAAGTAGAAAGGCAAGAAGTTCCATGGCAACCTCCATCCGTCTGTCGCGCGGCGGCTCCAAGAAGCGCCCCTATTACCGCATCGTCGTGGCCGACAGCCGCGCCCCGCGTGACGGCAAGTTCATCGAGCGCATCGGCAGCTACAATCCCGTCCTGCCCAAGGGCGACGAGAAGCGCGTCGTTCTGGACGCCGAGCGGGCCAAGCACTGGATCGAAGCCGGCGCGCAGCCGACCGACCGTGTCGCCCGCTTCCTCGACGCCGCCGGCGTGAAGGAGCGCAAGGCGCGCAACAACCCGAACAAGGCCGAGCCGGGCCAGAAGGCCAAGGAGCGCGCCGAAGATCGTGCCGCCAAGCTGGCCGAAGCCGAAGAAGCCCGCAAGGCTGCGGAAGAAGCCGCCAAGGCGCCGGCGGAAGAGCCCGCCGCCGAGGAAGCTCCCGCTGAGGAAGCTGCCGCCGAGCAGGCCGAGGGCTGAACCCTTTGACCGACAAGCCCGTCACCCTCGCCGTCATCATCGGCGCGCATGGCGTGACGGGCGAAGTTCGCCTGAAGCTCTTCGGCGAAGGGGTGGAAAGCCTCAAAGCCTATAAGGGCTTCGATGCGGCGGGACGCGGCCTGACGTTGAAGTCGGTGCGTCCCGGCCCCAATGGCGCGGTGGCGCGCTTTGCCGAAATCGGCGATCGCAGCGCGGCCGAGGCGTTGCGCGGCACCGAATTGACGGTGCCGCGATCCGCCCTGCCGCCGCTGGGCGAGGGCGAATATTATCATGCCGACCTCATCGGCCTGCCTTGCACGTCGAGCGAGGGCGAGGCGCTGGGCGAGATCGTCGCGGTCGAGAATTTCGGCGCGGGCGATATCGTCGAGGTCGAGCGTCCCGCGGTGGACGGCCAGAAGCCCAGGCGCTTCATGGCGCCGATGCATGTCGTCACGCTGGGCGAGGACGGGGCGGTGATCGACGCCGCCTTCGTGTCCTGACCGGCATGGACATGGCCCGGATCGTCACCGCCGTCTATCTGATCTTCATGCTGGTCGCCGGGTGGCGGCTGCACGGCATCGGCTGGCCGCGGCGGGCGAAGCTGTGGACGGCGGTCGCGCTGGTGCTGCCCATCCCCCTGCTGTTGCTCCTCCCGGCGCTGGCGCATCCCGAACGGCCCTTTGCCGACATGCTCCGCGCGATCGGCATCGCGCTGCTGATATGCGGGATATTGTGCATGGCAGGCGGCTGGTCCGCGGCGCGCCTGCGGGCACGGCGGCGATGAGCTTCACCGCGCAGGTTCTCACCCTCTATCCCGAGATGTTCCCCGGTCCGCTTGGCCTGTCGCTGGCGGGGCGGGCGCTGGCCGAAGGTAAATGGTCCTGCGCGCCGATCCATATCCGCGACTTCGCCACCGACAAGCATCGCACCGTGGACGATACGCCGGCCGGCGGGGGGGCAGGCATGGTGCTGCGCGCCGACATCGTGGCGAGGGCGGTCGACTATGCGCTGGCCGCGCGGCCCGATCTTCCGGTGCTGGCGATGACGCCGCGTGGTGCGCCGATCACGCAGGCGCGGGTAAGGGCGCTGGCGGAGGGGCCGGGCGCGACCATCCTGTGTGGCCGGTTCGAGGGGTTCGACGAGCGGATTTTCGACGCGCGGCCGATCGAACAGGTCAGCATGGGCGACATCATATTGTCGGGCGGAGAGATGGCGGCGCTGCTGCTGCTCGATGCTTGCGTCAGGCTGCTTCCCGGTGTAATGGGCGCGGCTTCAAGCGGAGTCGAGGAGTCCTTCGAAACGGGGCTGCTCGAATATCCGCATTATACCCGCCCGGTAGACTGGGAGGGGCGTACGATCCCTGAAGTGTTGCGATCGGGGGATCATGCGAAGATCGCCGCCTGGCGGAAACAAAGGGCGGAAGATGATACACGGCTAAGGCGGCCGGACCTTTGGGAACGTCATATCGGCGTTCGGGACCAACCGCCCTCTGGTGCGCAACGCAAAGTTGAGGACTGACGTTACATGAACATCATCCAGCAGATCGAGGCGGAAAGCATCGCCGCCCTCGGCAAGGACATCCCCGATTTTCGCCCCGGCGACACGCTGCGCGTCGGCGTGAAGGTCATCGAAGGCGACCGGAGCCGTGTCCAGGCCTATGAGGGCGTGTGCATCGCCCGCTCCAACAAGGGCATGGGTTCCAACTTCACCGTGCGCAAGATTTCGTTCGGCGAAGGCGTGGAGCGCGTGTTCCCGCTCTATTCGCCCAACATCGACAGCATCACCGTGGTCCGCCGCGGCGTCGTGCGTCGCGCCAAGCTCTACTATCTGCGCGGCCGCACCGGCAAGCGCGCCCGCATCGCCGAGCGCCGCGACAACCGCGAAGGTTGATTGGCTGGAGGAAGAAGACGCTGCCAGCACCTTCTTCCCCGCTTCGCAATGGGACTTAAAAAATCGGGCGCCTTTCGGCGCCCGATTTCTTTTTGCGTGAAGCTGGCTGTCAGATCTTCACCTTCAGGCGGGCGTACCAGAAGCCGCCATTGGCGCCGAAAGGCCCGCCGCTGTTCGGATAGACCTGGCCGTTCGACAGGCTGTTGGTCAGCACGTAGATCGGGTTTGCGGCAGTCGCCTTGATCTTGTCCGGGTAGGTATTGAACAGGTTGGTCGCGCCCACCGCCAACGTGTAATGGTCGGCGATCTTGTAGCTGACTTCCAGGTCGGTGGTGAATTTGGACCCGAATTTCTGACCGGGGAACGCGTCTTCCAGAATGAACGAGCCGAAGAAGTTCTCACGCGCCGTGATCGTTAGGTCGCCGATGGCATAGGTTCCAGTCAACGTAGCGCGATGCTTTGGAATGGTGCCTTCGATGTCTTTCTTCTGGGAGGCGCTGATGATAGCCGCATCGAACTTCGTCACCTTCGTTTCATTATAGTTATAGGCCAGCGTCAGGTTGAGCGAACCATCACCCAGACCCGTCCTGTAGGTGCCGACAAAGTCGATACCCGCAGTCCGTGAGTCGTAGGCGCTCGTGGGGTAATTGACGTCGCCGCCGACCCCCACCGCCAGCAGGGCGGGCTGGGCAGCGATGTCCGCGGCGGTGACGCTATAGGTCTGCGACGTGCCGATACGATCCTTGATCTTGATCCAGTAACCGTCGACCGTCAGAGTCAGATTGGGCAAGGGCTTGAACACGAAGCCCAGACCGTAGTTGGTGGACTTTTCCGGCTTCAGAGGGGTTGCGCCGAAATATTGCGCAATCGGATTGCTGACGGGATAGGTGCCCGTCTGCACCTGAATACCGTTGGTGAAGGCCGTCGTCAGAATCTGGACGTTGCTCTGGCCCGGCGACGGCGCGTGATAGCCGGTGCCGATCGTACCGCGTACCGAGACTGCCGGCGTGATCTTCCACAGCGCGTTGACCTTGCCCACCGTGGCGGACCCGAAGGTGCTGTAATGTTCATAGCGACCAGCGGCGCCCACCGACAGCGTGTCGGTCAGGTCGACTTCCGCGCTGAGATAGCCGGCATAGGAATGTTGCGAAAAGCTCTCGGCCGCATCCGGGCTGGTGCCGCCATAGCCGCTCGCACCGGGGGGCATGGTGACGGTGGAATCCAGAGCGTACACGCCGGGCGCCGTTTCGACATACAGCACCTGAGTGGCATACGGCCCGATGCCATAGGATTGTGGGTCGCCTTCGGTCGCCTCGTAGGTTTCCTTGCGATATTCGCCGCCGAACGCGATGGTGACCGGGCTGGCCAGGCCGGCATCAAGCGAATAGACGAAATCGGCGTTCAGATTGGTTTCCCTCTGGATCAGCGAACCGAATTCAAACTCCGTCTGCGAGAGCGGCCCATAGGAGGGGCTGAGCGAGTCGAACATGGACAGGGTCAGCGCGTTGCGGCTGAGCGATCCCGACACGTCGAACGTCAGGTTCTCGATCAGGTCACCCTTGATGCCCAATACGCCGAATGCCTGATCCTTCACACCCACGAACTGGGGGGTAAAGCCCGCCGGATACAATGAGGAGAAGGAGAAGGTATTGTTGTCCTTCACGAACCCGCCTGCGGCGCAGGTCTGGCTGTTCGCCGGGCAGGGGGTCAGGTAGATCGGATGGCTGAACGCCGTGTTGCGTGACTGCGGACGCACGACGCCGGCCGTGTCGGTCGCAGAATAGGTGATGGGCGGACGATAGTTGAAGCTTTGCGTAATCTTGGAATGCGCGAAATTGCCGAATGCGTAGAGCTGGGTCGCGTCGGTTACGTCATAATGGGCGTTGACCGTGGCCTTCCATCCTTCGGCCGGCGAATTGCCGAAAATCTGCACCGGGTCGGGATAGTTGGGCAGTTGCGACGCCAGACCGGGATTTGCCTGCGCAAACAATACGGCGCTGGGCCGGGTCGCGTTGCGGATGGTGCCATCGTCCTTGTTATATTCGCCCGCGACCGAGATGAAGCCACGGTCGCCCAGCTTGACGCCGGCATAGGCCGCGATCTGCCGCGATATGCCGTCGCCGCCATTGTCGTAGAACTGGCCGTAGCGGGTGTTGACTTCCAGTCCTTCGTCCTCGCGCAGCGCATAGTTCAGCACGCCGGCGATGGCGTCCGAACCATATTGCGCGGTCGCGCCTTCACGCAGGATTTGCAGGTTGCCAAAGGCGATGGATGGCAGCACCGCAATGTCGGAGCCCTGCGAGAGATTGTTGGTCGGGTCGCCGGCCGCGACCTGCACCAGCGCGGAGCGGTTGAAGCGCTTGCCGTTGATCATGACCAGCGCCATGTCGCCCGCAAGGCCGCGGATGGACGGAGCGCGAACGAAGGTGGAAGCGTCGGAAATCGCGTTCTGCGCGACGTTGAAGCTGGGCACGAGGTTTTTCACGACTTCGAGCATGTCGGCCGCCGGCTGGGTCGCCAGTTCCGCTGCCCCGATGACGTCGATGGGCGATGCCGAATCGGTGACGGAACGATCGGTGCGCCGCGTTCCGATGACGACGATCGTTGGCTGCTCCGCATCCTCCGCCGCGGGGGGGGCAGGCTCTTGCGCGAAGGCTGGCGAGGCCATGGCGCCCAGCATCGTGGTAGCGAGCAACGCCGCGGTCAGGCCACGGGCGAATATGTGTTCGGTCATAGATTAAGCCCCCTTTTTTGATCGTATCAGGGCCCTTCAATCCATCCTCTGACGTCCCGAGTTTTGTTGCCAGCATATGTCGAGTACCGCTTGGCTCAAGGTGGCTTGTTGCGACTGCGAAGGGGCGACGCAGGATTTGGCCAATGTGTTACATAAAAGCTACACACGGAATTTTTTTATTGCGGATTGATGGCGTTCGTTCGTTGTAGCTACCTCCACAATCTGAATTGGACCCATGCTTAACCACCGCCTTGCCCTGCCATCGGACGAACCCGTCCTTTCCACTGTGATGACCCTCGCCATCGACCGGTTGCAGGACGCCTTTCTCAGCCCGGCGCAGGTGCGCGCGTCCCATGGCTTCATGGGGCTGGATCGGCGACTGATCGCGGACGGCACTTATTTCGTGGTGGAGCGGGACGGCGCGATCGCGGGATGCGGGGGATGGAGCCGGCGGGCGACGCCTTATGGCAATGACGGCAGCGCCGGGCGCGACGATCGGTTGCTCGACCCGGCGCGTGAGGCGGCGAAGGTTCGGGCGATGTACACCCACCCTGATCATGTGCGGCAGGGCGTGGGGATGCTGATTCTGTCCTTGTGCGAAGCAGCAGCGCGGGCGGAGGGCTTCTGGGCGCTCGAACTGTCCGCGACGATGGCGGGTTTGCCGCTCTACCGCCGCTTCGGCTTTGAGGACGTGCGCGCGTTCGAGGACAGCGGCGTGCCGCTGATCCTGATGCGCAAGCCGATCTGACGCGTCAGGGGTAGCGACTGGTCCACCATAGGCCGATGAGGCTGATGGCGGCGGCGACCGACATATAGAGGCCGACGAGCGCGACGCCCTGGGTGGCGATCAGCCAAGTCGCGACGATCGGGGCAAGCGCGCCGCCGAGAATGCCGCCCAGGTTGAAGGCGAAGGATGCCCCCGTATAGCGCAGCTGGATCGGAAAAAGGGCGGGGAGATAGGCGCCCAGCGGCCCGTAGACGAAGCCCATCAGGAACAGCGCCAGCGCAAGCGCGAGGAAGATCGGAAGCAGCGTGCCCGCGCCGATCAGGGGGCCGAAGACGATGCCCATCAGCACCGCGCCGCCGCAGCCCCAGGCCAGAACGCGGGTCGGGCTGGCCCGGTCCGCCCACCAGCCGGCGAGGACGATGCTGACCGCCATGAAGAGGATCGCGCCGAGTTGCAGCGAGAGGAAGGTGCTGCGGTCGATCCCCAGCGTCGTGGTGCCGTAGCCGAGCGCGAAGGCGGTCGCGATATAATAGATGGCGAAGCAGGCCGCGCAGGCGAAGGTGCCGGCGATCGCCGCGCCCAGGTGCGAGGAGAGCAAAGTCGCGAGCGGGACGGCAGGCGGCGGCGCTTCCGCCTTTGCGGCGGCGAACTCCGGCGTTTCGGTGAGCTTCAGCCGCACCCAGAGGCCGAGGAAGACCAGCACGCTGCTGCCAAGGAAGGGCAGGCGCCAGCCCCAGGCATAGAAATCCGCATCGGACAGCATCGTCCCGAGGACGAGGAACAGACCGTTGGCCGCGATGAACCCGACCGGAGCGCCCAGCTGCGGGAACATGCCGAAGCGCGCGCGCCAGCCGGGTGGGGCGTTTTCCACCGCCAGCAGCGCCGCGCCGCCCCATTCGCCGCCAAGGCCAAGGCCCTGGCCGAAGCGCAGGAGACAGAGGATGAGCGGCGCCCAGAAGCCGATCTGCTGATGCGTGGGCAGGAAGCCGATCGCCAGCGTGCAGCCGCCCATCAGCATGAGCGACGTGACCAGCGTCGCCTTGCGCCCGATGCGGTCGCCATAATGACCGAACACCGCAGCGCCGAGGGGACGGGCGAGAAAGGCGAGTGCGAGGCTGCCATAGGAAGCCATCAGTTGCGCGCTGGGCGATGAAGAAGGGAAGAACAGCGCGGGGAAGATCAGGCTGGCGGCCGTCGCGTAGATGTAGAAGTCGTAGAATTCTACCGCCGTGCCGATGAGGCTCGCGGCCAACACGCGCTTGTGCCGCCACATTTCGCCGATGCCACTCGTCCCCGCCATGTCTTTTCCCCGTTCCGTCATGCCAGCGGAGGCTGGCATCTCTCTTCTCTCTCTCGCAGCAAAAAGCGAGATCCCAGCCTGCTCTGGGATGACGATGATCTATGACTTTCGTTTCTGATTCAGCAATTCATAGGCCATGACCGCCGTCGCCACCGCGGCGTTCAGGCTGTCGGCCTTGCCTAGCATCGGCATCTTCACCAGGAGGTCGCATTGCGCCTCATAGTCTTCGGGCAGGCCCTGCGCCTCGTTGCCTACAAGCAGGAAGGACGGGCTGCGATAGCGCGGCTGCTGATAATCCTGGGTCGCCTTGAGGCTGGTGCCGATCAATTCGCCGGGGCCGGAACGCAGCCAGGACAGGAATTCCTCCCACCGCGCCTGCGTGATCGACTGGGTGAAGAGCGCGCCCATGCTGGCGCGAACCGATTCGACCGAGAAGGGATCGACGCAGTCGTCGATGAGGATGAGGCCGCCCGCGCCCACGGCATCGCCGGTGCGCAATATGGTGCCCAAGTTGCCGGGGTCGCGCAGCGACTGGGCGACGATCCAGATGTCGGCCTTCGTCCGGTCCAGCGCGGCAAGTGGGGTGAGGCGATCGCGATATACGCCGACCACCGCCTGGGCGTTGTCCTTGCCGCTGATCTTGGACAGGATGTCGGGCGTGGTTTCGATGACGTCGCCGCCGGCCTCTTCCATCGCGGCGATCAGGTCGACCGCCAGAGGATGAGTGGACCCAGCGTGAAAGAGCATTTCGGGTAGTACGCCTTCCTCGCGCGCTTCGGTCAGGATACGCAGCCCCTCCGCCAGGAAAAGCCCCTCCGCCTTGCGGAACTTCTTTTCGCGCAGGCTGCGGACGCGCTTTACTAGCGGGTTGGAAAATCCGGTAATCTCGCGTGCCACGACCGATGCTGCATCCCAGAGAGAATAAGCGGCCTCTCTATCGGGCAAGAGCGCAAAAGGACAGAGGGGACGGAACCCGCACGCGATCCCATGGATTTGGCCTGCAAACTTGCTTACGGGGGTGGAATGACCGGACCTAAGACGCACCGCATCGAGGATGGCTTTTTCCTGAGCGTCGTCGTGCTGGTGTCGATCGCCTTCGCCGCGGTGCTGGAGCCTTTCTTCGCCGCGGTGCTATGGGGCGTGATCGTCGCCATCCTGTTCTGGCCGGTGAACCAGCGGCTGCTCAAGGCGATGCCGACGCATCGCAACAGCGCGGCCTTGATCAGCCTGACCCTCATCATCGCGATCGTGATCGTGCCCGCGATCCTCCTGACCTTCGCGCTGGTGCAGGAGGCGGCGCATTTCTATGGCCTGATCCAGTCGGGCCAGATCAATTTCGAGCGGATGTTCGGGCAGATGGTCGCCGCGCTGCCAGATTGGGCGCACAGCATCCTGCGGCGCCTGGGCTTCAGCAATTTCGACGCGGCGCGGATCACCGTGACGCGCGGCCTCACCAGCAGCTTCCGCTCCTTCGCCGGGCAGGCGCTGCTGATCGGGCAGGGGGCGTTCAGCTTCGTCATCGCGCTCGGCGTCATGCTCTACCTCGCCTACTTCCTGCTGCGCGACGGGGATCGGCTGGCGCAGCGCTTCGCCGAGGCTGCACCGCTGCGCCCGCATCAGCGCGAGGCGCTGCTCCAGCGTTTCGTTGTGGTGATCCGCGCGACGGTGAAGGGCAGCATCGTCGTCGCCATCGTGCAGGGGTTGATCGGCGGCGTCGTCTTCTGGCTGCTCGATATCCCCGGCGCGCTGCTGTGGGGCGTGCTGATGGGCGTCTTCTCGCTGCTGCCCGCCGTGGGCGCAGCGATCGTCTGGGGGCCGGTGGCGCTCTATCTCTTCGCCACGGGCGCGATCTGGCAGGGCGCGGTGGTCGTCGGATCGGGCGCGGTCATCATCGGATCGGTGGACAATCTGCTACGGCCGATCCTAGTCGGGCGCGACACGCGGATACCCGATTATGTGGTGCTGATTTCGACGCTGGGCGGCATCGAGCTGTTCGGGTTCAACGGCATCGTCATCGGGCCGGTGATCGCCGCGCTGTTCCTGGCGACGTGGGAGATTTTCACCGAGATGCGCAAGGAAGGTCAGGTCGGGAGCTAAGCGCTCACTCCTCGCCGAACTTGTCCTCGACCAGGGTGACGAGCTTGCCCAGAGAATCGGCCGCTTCCGGGCCGGACGCCTTGATGACGATATGGTCGCCCATCGCGGCGCCCAGCATCATGAGGCCCATGATCGACGTGCCGGTGACGTGATTGCCGTCCTTGCTGACGGTGATGTCGGCGGGCAGGCCGCTTGCCAGCGTGACGAACTTCGCACTGGCGCGGGCGTGGAGGCCGCGCCTGTTGCTGATCCGTACTTCCTGGCTGATTTCATTCATGTGGTGCTGCCCAACAATTCTGATGCGACGCTGATATATTTCTGACCCGCCTCGCGCGCGGCGGCGACGGCGGCGCGCACGTCCATGACCTTGCGCGCGCTTTCCAGGCGGATGAGCATGGGGAGGTTGATACCGGCGATCACCTCTATCTCGCCGGCCTTCAGCAGCGATATGGCGAGGTTGGAGGGCGTGCCGCCGAACAGGTCGGTCAAGAGGATGACGCCCGACCCGTCATTCACGCGGCCCACGGCAGCCGCGATGTCCGCGCGGCGCAATTCCATATCGTCTTCCGGCCCGATGCAGATCGTCGCGATCTGCTGTTGGGGACCCACCACATGTTCCATCGCCACGACGAATTCCGTCGCCAGCGACCCATGGGTGACGAGGACTAGTCCGATCATCTGTTTCTTCGGCCCACCTTTGTCATGATTATGCTTTCGGGCCTCCCGGACGGCGCTTCTCCAGGCTGTCCTGGGGCGCCGATTCAATATTGCGGTGCAGGACCGTGGGCGAAAAGCCGGCGGCTTGCAAGTATTTCGCGACGCGCGTCGCGACGTGGACGGAGCGGTGCTTGCCGCCCGTGCAGCCGAACGCGACGGTGATGTAGGTCTTCCCGCCCTCGGCATAGCGGGGGAGGAGCGTGGCGAGCAAATCCTCGATCTTGCTCACCGTCTCCTCATAGGCGGGGTCTTCGCGGATATAGTCGGCGACGGCCGGATCCAGGCCGGTCAGCGGCCGCAGACGATCGTCCCAATGCGGGTTGCGCAGGAAGCGCATGTCGAACATCAGATCCGCATTGCGGGGGACGCCCCGCGAATAGCCGAAGGACAGGATGGTGAGGACCGGTTCCGACAGGCCTTCGCGCGAGAAGCGGTTGCGGATTTCCTGTTGCAGCGCGTTGGTGGTGAGGCCGGTGGTGTCGATCACCTGGCTTGCCCAGCGGCGTAGCGGCTCGGTCAGTTCGCGTTCGCGGGCGATGCCGTCGGCAGCGGGCCGGTCGAGCCCAAGCGGGTGACGGCGGCGCGTCTCCGCAAAGCGGCGCTCCAGCTCCGCGCCCGAACAGTCGAGGAACAGCGTTTCAATGTCATGGCCGTGCCGTTCGCGCAGCGCCTTGATCCGCTGGACGATCGCTTCGGCGTCGAAGCCGCGGGTGCGCGCGTCGATGCCGAGCGCGAGCGGGCGCTCGTCCTGCGCGTCATGGCCGGCGGGAAGGGGCGTGTCGAGCAGTCGGTCGAGCAGGAGCAGCGGCAGGTTGTCGACCACTTCCCACCCCATATCCTCCAGCGTCTTGAGCGCGGTCGTCTTGCCCGCGCCCGACAGGCCGGACAGGAGGAGGATCGTCTTGGGCTGGCTCATACCGGCCCTGCGCCGTTCAGCCCGAGCGACTTGAGCGCGAGTTCGACCTTGATCGCGGCGGAGATTTCGAACGGGGCGACCCGCGCGATGGGCACGTCGATTCCGGCCAGCGTCCTGCGCCGCATGTCGAGCGGCATACGATCGATCGTGTCGAACAGGTCGACGAGCAGGGCCACGGGCGCTTCACTGGCGGCGGGCAGATCGACGATGCCTATCCCCCGCACCTCCATCTTGCCCGCGATCGTCGCGGGCGCGGTGGCGATCAGGGTGCCGTCGACACGCTTCACCAGCGTATAGTCGTCGCTGACCAGCAGGGCGCCGCGGTCTATCAGGCGCAGCGCGAGGTCGGACTTGCCGCTGCCGCTCGGCCCCGTCAGGAGCACGGCGCGGCCGCCGATGGCGACGCTGGTCGCGTGAAGCGTTTCGGATGAAAGTGCGCGTGCCATGCCCTGGCCAGTTCTAGCCGCTCCCCCCGCGGAATGGAATGCCGATCAGGGCGGAGGCAGTCCTATTCCGACACGATGCCGGGATCGCGCGCCACTGCCATGGGCAGGCGGACGACGAAGCGGGCGCCGTGCCGCGCGTCTTCACGGTCACCGATAGCGATGCGACCCTGATGCCCCTCCACTATCGAACGGGCGATGGCGAGGCCAAGGCCGGAATGCTTGCCGAAGGCTTCCCCTTCCGGGCGTACGCTGTGGAACCGGCGGAAGATGTGTTCGCGCTCGGACTCCGGGACGCCCGGCCCTTCATCCTCGACCGCGACGAGCACCTGGTCGTCGGCGACCGTGGCGATGATCTGGACCAGCCCGCCATCGGGCGAGAAGGACACAGCATTGTCGATGAGGTTGTCGAGCACGCGGATGAGGCGGCCTTCCTCCCCCAGCACCACCGCGACATCCTTGCGCGGGCGGGCGAAGGCGAGCCGGACCCCGCGCGGCACCCCACGCGCCTCTCGGGCGATGACCATGCGTTCGATCAGCAAGCCAAGGTCGATCGGCTCGAACCGGGTGCGCGACAGCTCCGCGTCAACGCGGGATGCTTCGGCGATGTCGGTGACGAGCCGGTCGAGCCGCATCACATCGTCCTGCGCGATCGCCATGAGCTGCGCGCGCAGATCGGGCCGGTCGACCCGATCCAGCGAGTCCAGGGCGGATCGGAGCGAGGCGATGGGGTTCTTGAGTTCATGGCTGACATCGGCGGCGAAGGCATCGGTCGCGTCGATCCGCTGGCGCAGCGCGTGGCTCATGTCGGACAGGGCGCGGGCGAGCATTCCGATCTCGTCCCGCCGTTCGGGCAGGCGCGGGACGGTCACCTCCCGCGCGCGGCCCAGGCGCACCCGGACGGCAGCGCGGGCGAGGCGCTGGAGCGGCTGGACGATGGTGCGGGCAAGGAACAGGGAGAGGAGGATCGAGGCAAGCACGGCGACGGCCAGCACCATGCCCAGGCGCAACCGCTCGGCCCGTACCGTGCGGGTGATATCGCGCGCATTTTCTGTCGCGAGCAGCAGTGTGCCGTCGCGCAGCGGCACTGCCGCCGAGATCATGAAGGTGCGGTCGGGCGCATAGCGGTTCATCGCCTGCGGCTTGCCCGTCTTGCGTGCGAGCATCAGTTCCGGCCATGCCTGCGCCCGGTCGATCGCGGGTTCCTCGAAGTCGGGCGGACGGTCGGCCGACACCACCTTGTCCACGACCTTGTCGAGGAAGCGGGCGACATGGCGTTGCCATTCCTCCTGCGCGGGCGAGCGCAAATGATAGAGAGGGCCTCCGAGGACGAAACTGTCCGCCACCAGCCGTCCGTCGGGCGCATAGCGCCGCACCCGGTCCCCGGTTTCGCTGGCATAATCGGAAATAAGCGGTGCGCTGCGGTTGGCCGGGGCATTTTCAAGGCCGATTGCGAGCAGGTTGAGCTCCCGCGCGGACTGGTCGAGCCGGGCATCGACGATGCGCGTCCGGTAGCTGTCGAGATAGAAGAATCCGCCGGCGAGCAGCGCCAGCGCAAAGACGTTCACCGCCAGGATGCGCGGCGTCAGGCTCATCCGGCCCGACCAGCGCACCGCAAGCGGCGCGTCGTTATTCCTCCGAGAATCGGTAGCCGGCGCCATAGAGCGTGTCGATTGCGTTGAATTCAGGGTCCACCTCGCGAAACTTGCGGCGCAGTCGCTTGATGTGGCTGTCGATCGTGCGGTCGTCGACATAGACGTCGTCCTGATAGGCGGCGTCCATCAACTGGTTGCGGTTCTTGACCACGCCGGGCCGCTGGGCCAGCGTCTCCAGGATCAGGAATTCCGTTACCGTGAGCGTCACGTCGCGCCCGTCCCACTTCACCCGGTGGCGGGCCGGATCCATTTCCAGCCGGCCCCGCTGGATCGGATCCGCCACCGGCTCGTCGGGCGTTTCGGGCGCGGCGCGCATTTCGGACCGGCGCAGGATCGCGCGGATGCGGGCGATGAGCAGGCGCTGCGAGAAGGGCTTGGCGATATAGTCGTCCGCCCCCATGGCAAGGCCCAGCGCCTCGTCCAGTTCGTCCGCCTTCGATGTCAGGAAGATGACGGGCATCTGGCTCTTTTCGCGCAGGCGACGCAGCAGTTCGAGGCCATCCATGCGCGGCATCTTGATGTCGAAGACGGCAAGGTCCGCCGGATTGTCGATCAGCGCCTTCAGGGCGCCTTCGGCATCGGAATAGATGCGGGTCAGAAAACCCTCCGACTGGAGCGCGATCGACACCGAGGTCAGGATATTCTTGTCGTCGTCCACCAGGGCGATGGTTGCGGTCATGCGGCTTCCCGAAGGGCGGATAAATGTGTCGGTCCAGCGTTAGACGAGGACAGGCGGTGCCGCAAGGACGCCGCTGAACAGCGAATCCTTAACCTGAGTGCACTAATTCGGTACGATCCGATCAATGCGCGCATTTGACGCTGTGCGTACAACCCCCTATGCCTTAAGTCGTCTGCGTAGAATGACGCTGCGACACAGCGCACAAAGCGGAACGGACGCGGTCGTCATCGACCGTGGCCGACAACCATATATCAGGAGCAAAGGCGTGCAGGCCGTATCCTCTATCACCCTGGCCGACCAGGGCATTTCCACCCATGCCACCCAGCATTGGAATCTCGGCACCGCGGCGCTCGTGGAAGCGGCGACCCGCAACGGCGAGGGCAAGCTGTCGAAGGACGGTCCGCTGGTCGTCAAGACCGGCAAGCACACCGGCCGCAGCGCAAAGGACAAGTTCATCGTCCGCGACGCAGAGACCGAAAGCACCGTGTGGTGGGGCAACACCAACGTCCCCATGACGCCGGAGCATTTCGCCGCGCTGAAGGAAGACTTCTTCAAGGCGCTGGGCGAGAAGGGCACACTCTATGTCGCCGATCTGTTCGGTGGGTCGCAGCCCGAACATCGCGTCAACGTGCGCGTCATCAACGAATTCGCCTGGCACAACCTGTTCATCCGCACCCTGCTGGTCCGCCCGACCGCCGATGAGCTGCCCGGTTTCGCGCCCGAATATACGATCATCGACCTGCCGAGCTTCCGCGCCGACCCGGCGCGCCACGGCAGCCGCACGGAGACGGTGATCGCGGTCAACTTCACCGAGAAGCTGATCCTGATCGGCGGCACCGCCTATGCCGGCGAGATGAAGAAGTCGGTGTTCGGCATCCTCAACTACCTCCTCCCGGTGAAGGGCGTGATGCCGATGCACTGTTCGGCCAATATCGGCCCGGACGGCGACACGGCGGTTTTCTTCGGCCTTAGCGGCACCGGCAAGACGACCCTGTCGGCCGACGCCAGCCGCACGCTGATCGGCGATGACGAACATGGCTGGTCGGACACGGCGGTCTTCAATTTCGAGGGCGGCTGCTACGCCAAGATGATCAACCTGTCGGCCGAGGCCGAGCCGGAGATCTTCGCCACCACCAAGCGGTTTGGCACGGTGCTGGAAAATGTCGTGATGGACGAGGAAAGCCGCGCCATCGACCTGGACGACAACAGCCTCGCTGAAAACAGCCGCGGTTCCTACCCGATCGATTTCATCCCGAACACGTCGGAGAAGAATCTGGGCCCGGTGCCCAAGAACATCATCTTCCTGACCGCCGACGCCTATGGCGTGCTGCCGCCGATCGCGCGGCTGACGCCCGAGCAGGCCATGTATCACTTCCTGTCCGGCTACACCGCGCGCGTCGCGGGGACGGAGATCGGCGTGACGGAGCCGACCGCCACCTTCTCGACCTGCTTCGGCGCGCCGTTCATGCCGCGCCACCCCAGCGTCTACGGCAATCTGCTGAAGGAGCGGATCAACAAGGGCGGCGTCACCTGCTGGCTGGTCAACACCGGCTGGGCGGGCGGCAAGGCGACGATGCCGGGCATCAAGCGCATGCCGATCAAGGTGACGCGCGCGCTGCTGAACGCCGCGCTCGACGGCAGCCTGAACAGCGCCGAATTCCGCACCGATCCGAACTTCGGTTTCGAAGTGCCGGTGGCGGTGAACGGCGTCGATTCGACCATCCTCGATCCGCGCGCCATGTGGGCGGACAAGGCCGCCTATGACGCGACGGCGGCGACGCTGGTCAAGGCGTTCGTCGACAATTTCGCCCAGTTCGAGGATCATGTGGACGACGGCGTCCGCAGCGCGGCGCTGGTCGCCGCCGCCTGATCCGGCCGACAGGACAAGCAAAGGGGCCGGGGGAGCGATCCTTCCGGCCTTTTGCTTTGGGGCGAGCGGACTGCTATCCTCCGGCGCAGAATATGATGGAGTGACGGGCATGTTCGACGATCTGATCGGGAAGCTGGGGGGGCTTGAAGCAGTGGCGGCGCAGGTCGGGCTTGAGCCTGCGCAGATGCAGGCGCTGATGAGCGAGATTGCGGCAAAGATCGGATCGGGGGAGACGAGCGTTGCAGCGCTGGCCGAAGTGGCGGCCGAGCATGGCGTGTCGGCGGACGCGCTCCAGGGGCTGCTCGGCAACCTCACCGGACCGGAGGGGTTGCTGGGCCAGATCGGCGGCATGTTCGACCGGGACGGCGACGGCAATCCCCTCAACGAACTGGGCGGCATCGCCAAGGGGCTGTTCGGCTGAGGCGGGGCGGCGGTTTAGCGACCCCAAGTTTTTTTGGCCTTGCCTTGGCGGCGCGGACGGGCCAATTCGCGGACATCATCATTATTGCGAACGATCCGCAACTGGTCGCGGGACAAGCGGCCGGCCAAGTGCAAGGACAGACCTGTTGACCGACGTGACGACCGACAAGCCGGCATTGGAACCGACCGGCGCGCTTTCCGTGGAGACCGTGCTGTCGGTCAAGCATTGGAACGAGCATCTTTTCAGCTTCCGCATCACCCGGCCCGCCAGCTTCCGCTTCCGCTCGGGCGAGTTCGTGATGATCGGCCTGCCCGGCGACAATGGCAAGCCGCTGCTGCGCGCCTACTCGGTGGCAAGCCCGAGCTGGGACGAGGAGATCGAGTTCCTGTCGATCAAGGTGCAGGACGGGCCGCTGACTTCGAAGCTCCAGTTGATCCAGCCGGGCGACCAGATTTACCTCGGCCGCAAGCCGACCGGCACGCTCGTCACCGACGCGCTGCTGCCGGGCAAGCGGCTCATCATGCTGTCGACCGGCACGGGCCTTGCGCCCTTCCTCAGCCTGTCGCGCGACCCCGATGTCTATGAATTTTACGAGCAGGTGGTGATCGTCCATTCGGTGCGCCGGGTGAGCGATTTGGCGTTCCGCGAGGAGCTGGAAGGCAAGTGGGCGGAAGACCCGCTGGTGTCGGAACAGGCGCCCGCGCAGTTCCACTATGTGCCGACCGTGACCCGCGAACCGTTCGAGGGCAACACGCAGCGCATCGACAAGCTGGTCGAGAGCGGCGCCCTATTCGAGGGCATTCCGGGCGCGGCGAAGTTCGACCCTGAGACCGACCGGATCATGATGTGCGGCAGCATGGAGATGATCAAGCAGTTCGCGGCCTTCTTCGAGAGCGAAGGCTTCACCGAAGGCAGCAACGCCGCGCCGGGGCAGTTCGTTATCGAGCGGGCGTTCGTCGGTTAAGGCCTGACGACGCGGAGATAGGGAAGGCCGGGGGAGCATGTCCCCCGGTCTTTTTGTTCCCCCTCCCGCGAGGGGAAGGAGAGCAGTCAGTCCATCAGCTGCCTACACCCACGCGTCCGTATTGCCCGTCAGAACGGTCATTGGCGTGTATCAGGCGGACGCCGGTGCTGCCCGCGGTATCCGACGATTGGGTCCAAGAGCGAGATAGGGAAGCAGCCGCAGGCGGTTGGCGACCAGGTAGATCGTCACCGGCACCATGGTCGTGATCGCCAGCACTGCGATGAACAGCAGCAGCCAGTGATCCATGCCGGCCTTTATCATGGCGGACCGCGATACGGCGGCAACCATGGGGTTCATCAGATAGATGACCAGCGATCCCTGAGCGACGAGCGCGGCGCATCGGCCTCCCAAGCTTGTGGGCGCGGGCAGCGAGAGGCTCAGCGTGATGGCGGCGTAGATCCCCAGCGCCGGTTCCACGATCGTCTGGGCCACACCGGCCAGCAGCGGCAAGCGGGGCATCAGGAATGCTAGGTCGATATACCGGACGCAGATGAAAGCGATCGCCGCGACGGCGAAGCGAATGGTGGCCGCCCGCAGGCTGGGAGCTTTGAGCAAGTCGATATTGTAATGACGGGCGAACCACAGGCCGCCGATGAAATAGGTCAGCCCGCGCGTCAGCGACGACCACAGTCCCTTGGGCATGAGGTCTACGCGGGTGAGATAGTAGAAGGCCAGGCTCGCGACGAAGACGGCAAGGATCACATAGCCCTTGCGATCGTCCAGCCTGCCGACGAGGCGAGCCACGATCAGGGCGTAGATGAACCAGAAATGGTCGATCGGCGCCCAAAGAATCGCCAGGAGGTCCGACCCCGTCACTGGATTGGCCGTGCTTCCGGGCATCATCATCTTTCCAACGCCCTGAACGAAGCTCCATGCCAAATAGGGGATCGCCAGTCCCACCACCAGATTGCGCCAGAAGTCGGATTTGCCCTGCTCGAAGACAAGATGGAACAGGATGCCGGATACGAAGAAGAAGACCGGCATCCGGACGGTAGACAGGGCGCGATTGACTTCCATGATGGCAGCCGGAACGGGGACGCCGCTGTCGTTGATCGACAGCAGGACATGATAGATCACCACCAGCATGATACAGGTCGCGCGAATATAGTCGAACGCATGGATGCGCGACTTCTGCATGTCATTTCCCCCGTGTCGGTCCGCTCAGGAACCGGGACGGTTATCCAGCCATGACCGCGTAAGTCAATCGCGCACCGCGCCTGTTGCGACCGGACTGTCCCGATTGCCGTGGTGCCTAGCCCATCCTCCCCTTCACCCACGCATCCACATTCGCCGCCAGCACCGTCATCGGTACGCCGCCTCCCTTCACCACGGTGTCGTTGAACAGGCGGAAGTCGAATTTGCTGCCGAGGGCCTGTTGCGCTCGCGCCCGCAGGCGGACGATTTCGCCGTGGCCGACCTTGTAGCCGCAGGCCTGACCCGGCCAGGCGCAGTAGCGGTCGACCTCGCCCTGCACGTCCTCGACCGTTGAGCCGTTGGTGGTGGCGAACCAGTGGATCGCCTGGTCGCGGGTCCAGCGTTTCGCATGGAGGCCGGTATCGACGACGAGGCGGCAGCAGCGATAGGCGATGGACTGGAGATAGCCGAGCCGTCCCGCGACATCGCCGTCATAGGCCCCGAGTTCATCGCCCAGTTGTTCGGCATAGAGCGCCCAGCCTTCCGAATAGGCGTTGAAGGCGAGGAGAGAGCGGATGAGCGGCAGTTTGTAGGTATATTCGCCCTGCCAGATATGGCCGGGGATGCCCTCATGATAGCAGAGCGTCGGCAGCGAGTAGCGGGGCCAGATGCTGGTATCGCGCAGGTTGGTATAATAGTTGCCGGGGACTGAGCCGTCGATCGTGCCCGCGCCGGCATAAGCGCCGGGCGCGCCGGCTTCGATCTCCACCGGCACGCGCTTGACGATCAGTTTGGCGGGCACCAGCGTCGCGAAGGCGCGGGGCAGGCGGGCGCGGATGTCGGTGAGGCGGCCGTCGATATAGGAGAGGATCTGCGCGCGGCCCTTGTCGTCATTGGCGAAGAGGTAGCGCGGGTCTTTCCCCATGGCGGTCATGCGTTCGCCCACGGTGCCCTTCGTCAGCCCAAGGCTTTTGAGCAGGCCGTCCATCTGGCCCTGGAGCGCGGCGAGCTGGTCGAGGCCGAGCCGGTGCACCTCGTCCGGGGACATGCGGGTGGTGGTGCCGGCCTGGAGCGCCCAGGCGTAATAGTCTTCGCCCTGAGGCAATTTCCAGACGCCCGCATCCATGGTCGCGGTGGCGCGCTGGCGCTGGAGTTCCGCCACCTGCGCGGCAAGTGCAGGCGCAACCTTGTCTTTCACGATGGCGGCGGCCTTCGCGGCGTAATCGCCGGGCATGTCCTTCGTGCGGCGGGCGATGGAAGCGACGGGCACCCATTGATCGATCGGCTGCGCCTGCACGGCCGTCATCTGCTTCAATGTCTTGTCGAGCAGGAAGGCCGGGGCGACGACGCCGATGCCCGCGTCATGCTTCAGCCGTTGGGTTTCGCCGGCGAGATTGGCGGCATAGGCGGACAGGCGGGCAAGATAGGCGTCGGCGTCGGCGCTGGTCTTGATCGCATGGTTGCTGTCGAGGAAGTCGGGCGTTTCGACGAAGCTGCCGGTATTCTGCGCCACCGCATAGGGGCTGTTGCGGTAGGACCAGTTGCTGTTCATCGTCGCCATGTCGCCGAAGGGGAAGGCGAAGCCTTGTTCGGCAAGCTCGTGCGCGGCCAGGACGACGTCGACATCGTTGCGCACCCCGGCAGAGAGCGCGTTGCGATCGACGGCGCGCAGCCGGGCGAGGCGGTCCTTCACATGGGCGGCGATCTGAGCCTGGCCGGCGGGGCTCTTGTCGCCCAGCCGTCCCTTGAGCGCGGCGCGCGCGCCGGTGTCGATGCCAAGGCCGCTGGCGGTTTCGGGCGCGTCGGCCAGCATCGCTTCGGCCATGTCGGCCAGCATCGCTTCCGCCCTGGCATCGGGCGTGTCGGTGGCGGCGGCCAGCCGGCTGGGGAGGGCGGAAAGGGCGAAGGCGGAAGAGCCGGCGATCAGGAAGTCGCGGCGATTGGTCGGCATGGGAAGGGGCGCTCCGTAGGAATTCTTCCCCTTAACTTCGCATATTTCCCGTAGAATTCGACATAGAATTTCCTACCCGCGACAGATCGTTACGTCGCCGGCCGAGGAGGGTCTTCTCCAATGGCCCCGGCGAGCTGCGGGCCGAGCATCGCCCATTCCTCCGGCGAGAAGGGGCCGGCATCGAGCAGGCGGCGCATGATGTCGCGCAGGCCGATGCGCTGGCGATGGGGCATGGCGGCGCGGTGCCCGCTGCGTTCTGCATCCAGCGAGCGCATCGCGGCATAGAGCAGGCGCAGGTCGGTATCGATCCGCACGCCGACCTGTCGCCCGCGCCGCATGATCGGCCGTTCGCGCCGGCCCTTTGCCAGGGCCACCGCCTTGGCGCGGCTTTCGTCGAGGCCCATTTCCAGCGCCCAGTCCCAGGCGGCGGCGAAACTGTCGGCCCCCGCCCTTTGCCGCAGATGATAGGCGGAACGCGGCGAGCAGCCGACGCTGCGCGCCGCATGGGCGACGACGCCGCAGCGGGCGAGCATGGCGATGAAGGCGCGCTGCGCCGCTTCGGTCCAGCCGCGGGCGCGGCGCTGGTGCGGGACGGGGGAGAAGTGGAGCGGGTCGGTCTGGGTCATGGGGGCAGGCTATCGCAGGCGACGGGCGATAGGACAGGCGGGGAATCGAAAGCACTTTCCCTCCGCGGCGGGTCCGCTAGAGGGGGGCGAGCCAAGGAGAGACGATATGCTGTTGCGCCATGCCCGATCGCTGCTGTTCCTGCCCGCGTCCAATGCGCGCGCCGTCGCCAAGGTGCGGACGCTCCCGTGCGACATGGTGATATTGGACCTGGAGGATTCGGTGCCGGACGACGCCAAGGAGGCGGCGCTGGACGGTGCGGTCGCGGCGCTGGCCGAAGGGTTCGGCGGCCGGCTGGCGGCGGTGCGCATCAATGTGGAGGGCACGCGCTGGCATGGGGCCGAGATGGTGGCGCTGAAAGGCACGGCGGCGGATTATGTAGTGCTGCCGAAGGTGGAGCATCCAAAGCAGGTGCGCGACGTGTTCAGCGTGGCACAGAAGCCGGTGATCGCCATGGTCGAAAGCGCGAAGGGCGTGCTGAATGCCCCCGCCATCGCGGCGGGCGAGGGATGCGCGGGGCTGTTCATGGGCGTCAACGATCTGCGCAAGGATCTGGGCATCCCGCCATCCGCCGACCGGACCGGCCTGTCCCACGCGATGCAGGCGGTGGTCCTTGCGGCGCGAGCGGCGGGCATCGCCGTGTTCGACGGGGTGTTCAACCGGCTGGACGACGAGATCGGGCTGGAGGCGGAATGCGCGGAGGGGCATAGGCTGGGCTTCGACGGCAAGACGCTGATCCACCCCGGACAGGTGCCCGTCGCCAACCAGGTCTTCGGCCCGGATGTGCAGGCGGTGGCGGACGCGCGGCGGCTGGTCGAGGCGGCGACCGGCGGGGCGGAGCGGTTCGAGGGCCGGATGATCGAAACGATGCATGTCGAGGAAGCCCACGCGCTGATCGCGCGGGCGGAGGCTGTTTCGTCGCGATAGGATGGTTGACCGCTATCTCTGGTCCGCGCTTCTCCCAAGTCGTCTTTAGGGAACGGACCGCGTCGCGAGGCATTGGCACCGCGACAGGGAGAGTGTGGATGAATTTCGAACGCAGGATGACGCTGCTGGCCCGGATCGGCTTTGCGGCGAGGGGACTCGTCTATATCCTGATCGGCTGGTTCGCCCTGGATGTCGCAATCCATGGCGGGCAGCCGATGGACAATCAGGGTGCGCTCGGCACGTTGGCGAGCGCGCCGCTTGGCCATGCGCTGCTGGCCGTGTGCGCCGCGGGGTTCCTGGGCTATGCGATCTGGCGGTTGACCGAAGCGGCGACGGATCCCGAAAACCGCAGCCGCGATTTCAAGGGGCGGTTCGAGCGGGTGGGCTATGCCGTGAGCGGTCTCACCCATCTTGTGCTGACGGTGGCGGCGGGGCGGATCGCTTTGCGGCAGGCGAGCGCGCAGGGCGGAAGCCCCGGCGACCAGAAGGCGGAAAGCTGGTCGGGATGGCTGATGCAGCAGCCGGGCGGTCCTGCCTTGCTGACTTTGGTGGGCGTCGGCTTCTTAGCGGTGGCGGCGGCGCAGGCGATCAAGGCCTATAAGGCGCGGTTCGATGAGCTGGATAGCCGTGCCCCGGCGCCGCACTATGTCCGGTGGATCGGCCGGTGCGGCTATGCCGCGCGCGCGATCATCTTCGCCATCATCGGCTGGTTCCTGACCGATGCCGCGATGAACCAGGATGCGGACCGGGCCGGCGGGCTGGGCGAGGCGCTCCGGCAGTTGCGCGCCCAGCCGGAAGGCGGCGTGGTGATGGCGACGGTCGCGGTCGGGCTGCTGCTGTTCGGGCTCTTCAGCCTGATCGAGGCGCGCTATCGCCGCATCAGCGTCGAGAAGCCCAGCCTGTTCCGATAAGGGGCGGGCTGCCGATCAGGCCCGGTGACGGGCGGTCAGCAGATAGTTGATCGCCTTGTTTTCCGAGAGGGTGAAGCCGCGCGCCGGATCGAAGGAGAGGCCGCTGCTGTCGATCACTTCGAGACCGGCCGCTTCGAGCAGGGCGGTGAGTTCGTCGGGCGTCAGGAACTTGCCCCAGTCGTGCGTCCCCTTGGGTATGCCGCCGATGCTTTCGCCGATGGTGATCATGGCGAGGCGGGAGAGCGGCGTGCGGTTGGGCGTTGAGAGGATCAGCAGGCCGTCGGGCGCGAGCGTCGCGGCGAGGGCGGCGACGAAGGCCGCGGGGTCGGCCACATGCTCGATCACTTCCATCGAGGTGACGAGATCAAAGGTGCCTTCGCTGAGCTGCTCGACCGGCGTGGCGCGATAGTCGATGGCGAGGCCCTGCCGCTGCGCATGGTCCTGCGCCGCTGCGATATTTTCGGGCGCGGCGTCGAGGCCGGTGACGTGCGCGCCGAGGCGGGCGAGCGGTTCTGCGAGCAGGCCCGCGCCGCAGCCGACGTCAAGCGCGCGCTTTCCCTCCAACGGGCGGAATTGCTGCTCGCGCCCCGGCCAATGGCGGTCGATCGCGGCGCGGATATAGGCTAGGCGCACCGGGTTCAGCTTGTGCAGCATCGCGCTCGACCCGGCGGGGTTCCACCAGTCGGCGGCCATCTCCCCGAAATGCGCGGCTTCCTTGGGGTCGATGGTGGCGGTGGGCTGGGTCATGACGCCCTTTATAGCGGTTGCATCGGCCCTGCCTAGCTTCCGCCGGCCTTGTCCTCCGCGTCCAGTTGCCGGTGCAGGTCGCGCGTCGCCTGCTCGGTGTGGGCGATGTCGCCCGGGCTGCTCTTGCGCTTGTTGCTGACGATCACGAAGATCAGCACCAGCCCGAGCAGGATCGGGCCGCCGATGATGACGAAACCCCAAAAGCCTGTTTCCATGCTATCCTCCTATGCCATGGAGAAGGGAAAGATCGGCGCGGCGCGATGTTCCCGATGGCGCGCCGCAAGGGGACGGCGATTGCTTGCCATATTTGCCGCGGCTGCTAATAGGAGCGCCGTTTTTGCCCCTCCGGGACATTTTCTTTCACGCAACTAGGGTGGTTCGACAAGCAAATGGCGCGCATCGTGATGAAATTCGGCGGCACCTCCATGGCGGGGATGGAGCGAATTCGCAACGTGGCCGCGCGCGTCAAGCATGTCGTGGAGCAAGGGCACGAGGTCGCCGTGGTCGTGTCCGCCATGGCGGGCGAGACGGACCGGCTGGTCGGCTTCTGCAAGGAAGCATCCCCCCTCTACGACCCGGCGGAATATGATGTCGTCGTCGCCAGCGGCGAGCAGGTGACGAGCGGCCTCCTCGCCATGACGCTCAAGGCCATGGGCGTGGAGGCGCGCAGCTGGCTGGGCTGGCAATTGCCGATCCGCACGATCGAGGCCCATGCCAAGGCGCGCATCTCCACGATCGAGACCGACGCGCTGGTCGCCGCGATGCAGTCGGGCCAGGTCGCCGTCATCCCCGGTTTCCAGGGCATGATGGACGATGGGCGCGTATCGACGCTGGGCCGGGGCGGGTCCGACACGTCGGCGGTCGCGGTGGCGGCGGCGGTGAAGGCCGACCGATGCGACATCTACACCGATGTCGACGGCGTCTATACCACCGACCCGCGCATCGTGGCGCGCGCCCGCAAGCTGGACCTCGTCACCTATGAGGAAATGCTGGAACTGGCGTCGGTCGGCGCCAAGGTGCTTCAGACCCGCTCGGTCGGCCTCGCCATGAAGGAAGGCGTGGTCGTGCAGGTGCTTTCTTCCTTCGACGATCCCACCCAGGACGACCTCCCCGGCACGCTGATCGTGAGCGACGAGGAACTGGACGCCAAGCTCAAGGAAACCAAGATGGAACGGCAACTCATCACCGGCATCGCCCATGACAAGAATGAGGCGAAGATCATCGTCACCCGCGTGCCCGACAAGCCGGGCGCCGTCGCCAGCATCTTCGGCCCGCTGGCGGACGCGGCGATCAACGTGGACATGATCATCCAGAACGACAGCAAGGAGAAGGAAGAGACCGACGTCACCTTCACCGTGCCGCGCGCCGACCTCGCCCGCAGCGTCGACATATTGGAAGCGAACAAGGACAAGATCGGCTTCCGCCGCATCATCACCGACGTCGAAGTCGCGAAGATCAGCGTCGTGGGCGTGGGGATGCGCAGCCACGCGGGCGTCGCCGCCACCATGTTCAAGACGCTGGCCGAACGCGGCATCAACATCGAGGCGATCTCCACCAGCGAGATCAAGGTCAGCGTGCTGATCGACGAGGACGAGACGGAACTGGCGGTGCGCGTGCTGCATACCGCCTATGGCCTCGACGCGCCTGCGGCTTGACATATATCCTCCCCTCCCTTTCAAGGGAGGGGCCGGGGGTGGGTGGCGAGCGTAGCGAGCCTCCTGCATCATCGCACGGGCTGCCGCGCCGCTGCGCGTCGCACCCACCCCAACCCCTCCCTGAAAGGGAGGGGCTTTTGATTCTTGAAGGCTGACACCATGACCCACCCCAAGCTCGCTTCCCTCATGGCCCGTGGCGCTGAATTTCTGGGCTGCGATACGGCGATCCTGTGCGGGGCGATGAGCTGGGTCAGCGAGCGCAACCTGGTCGCCGCGATATCCAACGCCGGCGGGTTCGGCGTGATCGCGTGCGGGGCGATGACGCCCGACCTGCTGGACAGGGAGATCGCGGCGACGAAGGCGCTGACGGACCGGCCCTTCGGCGTCAACCTCATCACCATGCATCCGCAGCTGTTCGACCTGATCGAGGTGTGCGCGAAACATGATGTGGGCCATGTCGTGCTGGCCGGCGGTCTGCCGCCGAAGGGCAGCATCGAGGCGATCAAGGAAAAGGGCGCGAAGCTGATCTGCTTCGCGCCGGCGCTCAGTCTGGCGAAGAAGCTGGTGCGGTCGGGCGTAGACGCGCTGGTGGTGGAAGGCATGGAAGCGGGCGGCCATATCGGCCCGGTGTCGACCAGCGTGCTGGCGCAGGAAATCCTGCCCGACATGGCGAGCCAGCTTCCGGTCTTCGTCGCGGGCGGCATCGGCCGGGGCGAGGCGATCGCCGCCTATCTGGAAATGGGCGCGGCGGGCGTGCAGCTGGGCACCCGCTTTGCCTGTGCGACCGAGAGCATCGCGCACCCCAATTTCAAGAAGGCATTCTTCCGGGCGTCGGCGCGCGACGCCATCGCCAGCGTGCAGATCGACCCGCGCCTGCCGGTGATCCCGGTGCGCGCGCTCAAGAATGCGGGAACCGAGAGCTTCACCGCCAAGCAGCGCGAAGTCGCCAACCTGCTGGACAGCGGCGCCATCGAGATGATGGAGGCGCAGTTGCAGATCGAACATTATTGGGCAGGCGCGCTGCGCCGCGCGGTAATCGACGGCGATGTCGAGGGCGGGTCGCTGATGGCCGGCCAGTCGGTCGGCATGGTGACGAAGGAAGAGCCCGTCGCGGCGATCATCGCGCAGCTTCTGGACGAGGCGGAAGCGGCGCTGGCGCGGCGAGCCGCCTGAAGGCTTGCGACGAACCGAGCGGCAAGGTTATTTCCTCCGGCACGATTGCCCGGCATGACGGGCCGTCCCCCTTCGGAGAAGTTGATGTCCGCAACACGCCGTTTTCTCGGGCGAATTTCCCTGGTGTCCCTGGCGGCGATCGCGGCCTGTACCACCCCGCCGCCACCGCCTCCGCCGCCGACACCCCCGCCGCCGGTGGTGCCGACCATCCGCCCGATGCCGCCGGACAATGCGGTCGAGGGAATGAGCATTCCGGAGAAGGACGCGGACGGCAAATATCAGACCGCCAATCGCGGCGTCACGTCGAACACGGCGCTATGGCATGTGCGCATGGCGTTGAACGTCGCGGCGCTCAACTGCGACAAATATGGATCGACCGCGCGGCTTCAATATAATCAGATCCTGTCGGTGCATCGGGACATATTGGACAGTGCCAATGACGCGGTGGACCGCAACTATACCGTCGCCTATGGCCGGTCGGCGGTAGGGACACGCGAACGGTTGAACACCGTCGTCTATAATTTCTTCGCGCTGCCGCCGGTGATCAAGCATTTCTGCCCGGTCGCGGTGACGGTTGGCGCCAAGGTGCTTTCGACGCCATCGTCCCAGCTTCTGCTGAACGCGCCGCAATGGCTGGCGGAGCTGGAAAAGCCGTTTCAGGAATTTTACGCCGCCTATGCGGACTATCTGCGCCGCCTGGCCGAATGGCAGTCGCGCTTCGGCGGGACGGTGACGTTGCGGCTGTCGCCCACGCCGCTGCCGCCGCCGCCGGTGCCGCCGGGCGAAGCGCCGGCCGGGTGGAAGCCGGGGATGCCGACGCCGAGCAGCATGACGAGCGGCGCGCCCGCCAACGTCCCGCCAGCCAATGTGCCGCCCACTGGCGTTCCGGCCCCGGCTGCGCCCGTGCCCCCACCGCCTGTCGGTTCGGGTGCGACGGTGCAGGGTGTTCCGGGCGGTGCTCCTGCGCCTTCCGCTCCGGCCGCTCCTTCACCCTCCGTTCCGACTGCCCCCACGCCGGCCAATCCGGCGCCGACGACGCCGGGCACGGTGCCATTCGGACCGCCGCCCGTCAGCCGCACCCTGCCGGACAACAGCGCGCCCAAGCTGGTGGTGCAGCCAGTACCGGCGGACAGCGAATAAGCGGGCGGATCAGTCGCGCGCGTCGAAGGCGGTGCGCGCGGCTTCCACCTGCTCCAGGTGGCGTTCGGCCCACATCCACACCCCGCAAAACGCGGCGCTGAGGCTGTTGCCGAGCGGGGTCAGCGCATAATCGACGCGCGGCGGCACGACCGGATGGACCGTGCGGGTCAGCAGCCCGTCCCGCTCCATCTGGCGCAACGTCTGCGTCAGCATCTTCTGGCTGATGCCGTCCACCGCCCGGCCGATTTCGGTGAAGCGCAGCGTGCCGCGCTCCTCCAGCTCCTCCAGCACCAGCAGCGTCCATTTGTCCGCGACCCGGCCGATCAGGTCGTTAACGAGTCGCTCGATCCGCGGATCACTGGCGTCTCCGGGATGATCCAGATAGGCGTTCGCCTGATTTATTTTGCCGGCACTGAAAAGATTTTTGACGGATTTCTGCATTGGTCACTTTCCAGTGCCTATGGCACTTTGCGGTGCCTTCTTCCGAAAAGAGAGCGTAACGCTAGATAGGCGGGGAAGCCAGAAGAAAGGAGCTTTCCCATGCAGAATTCAGGCAACACCATCCTAGTCACCGGCGGCGGATCTGGCATCGGCGCTGCGCTGGCGCATGAATTCCATGCGGCCGGCAATCAGGTCATCATCGCAGGGCGGCGGCAGGCCGCGCTGGATGCCATGGCGGCCGACCATCCCGGCATGGCGACGATGACGCTGGACATGACGGACGCGGGCGACATCACGGCGTTCGCGGACAGGATCGTCGAGCAGTTTCCGGCGCTCAACGCCGTGCTGCTGAACGCGGGGATCATGGTGGCCGAGCAGGGCATCGACTTGGACGTCGCGGAGGCGACCGTCGCGACGAACCTGCTGGGGCCGATCCGCCTGGCCCATGCCCTGCTGCCGCAACTGGAGGCGCAGGCGAATGCGACGATCCTGACGGTATCGTCCGGGCTGGCCTTCGTCCCGCTCGCGGCGACGCCGACTTACAGCGCGACCAAGGCGGCGATCCACAGCTGGTCGCTGTCGATGCGCGCGCAGCTCAAGGGCCGGGTCGATGTGATCGAGATCGTGCCGCCGGGCGTGCAGACCGACCTGATGCCAGGCCATGCTGAAAATCCCGACATGATGAAGCTGGACGATTATATCGCCGAGACGATGGCGCTGCTGCGGCAGCAGCCAACGCCGGCGGAAATCCATGTCGAGCGGGTCAAGTTCCTGAGCGAGGCCACCAAGCGCGGCGATTTCAATCAGGTCTTCGCGGCGCTCAATCAGCAGCACTGACCGTCGACGGCGCCTTCGGGGGCAGGGGGAAGAGCCGGGCGAAGCGTTCGGCCAAGTCCCTGTCCCCTTCGACCGTCAGTACGCCCTTGAGATCGTCGAGCGACGCGCCGCCGTAGAGCAAGGCCGCCAGCGCGTTCTGGTCGCCGGCGAAAAGCAGGTCCGTGCCGGCCGCTTCCCCGCGATCCATGTGGAAGTCGCCATCTCGGACCGTGGCGCGAAATTCCTCCTCGCCGAAGCGGAAGCCGATGGTCGCGTCCATATCCCCGATGCGGTCGCGCGCGATCATGGTGCGCATCGACAGCACGACCGACGCCTGGCTCATCGGCTTGCCCGGCTCCATCGTCGGGGACCGGCAGGCCCAGCGACCCAGCACCTGAAACAGGATTTCCGACTCACGGCCCCAGGGCGTCAACTCGTAGATGCGGCTGGCGGCGGGGGGCGGCAGGCGGCGGCGGACCAGGACGCTCGCCGCCTCCAACTCCTCCAGCCGCTGCGTCAGTACATTGGCGCTGATTCCGGGCAGGCCGGCGCGCAGGTCGGTGAAGCGCTTTGGCCCCAGCATCAATTCGCGCATGATGGGCATGGCCCAGCGGTCGCCGATGATGTCGAGCGCGTGAGCGACGGCGCAGCCGTCCTGATAGGCGCGTTTGCGGGTCTGGGTCACTATTAGTTATCTTTTCTAACTTAACTGTTGCTTTAAATAATCTGAAGGCCCACAAAGTTCAAGCGGTGAGTCGGGCAAGGGACGCGCGACCACAGCAGCCATTCGAAGGGAGAGATCGAATGTCGAACCAGACGCCAAAGATGATGTTCGTCAATGTGCCGGTGCGCGACCTGCCGGCCTCCATCGCCTTCTATGAAGCGGTGGGCGCGGTGCGGAACGATGATTTCGCGGACGACAGCGCGCAGATGGTCAGCTTTTCCGACACGATCCACGCGATGCTGCTGACGCGCGAGCGCTTTGCGACCTTTACCGAGCGGCCGATCGCCGATGCGCGAGAGGTCGTGCAGCTGGGCCTGTGCCTGACGGAGGACAGTCGCGAGGCGGTGGATGCGGTGATGGCGCGCGCGCTGGCGGCGGGCGGCACGGAGCCCAATCCGGTGCAGGATCATGGCTATATGTACGGACGCGGCTTTGCCGATCCGGACGGGCATATGTGGGATTTCTGCTGGATGGACGTGGCGGCGGCGACCGAGGCGAACCGGGCCGCGACGGCCGCCGCCTGACAAGAGGAGAGGCGCAATGGCCTATATGGACGGATTCGTGATCCCGGTGCCTGCGGGCAACAAGGATCGGTACAGGGAACTGGCGGCCTATGCCGCGCCGATCTTCATCGAGCATGGCGCGACCCGCGTGGTCGAATGCTGGGCCAACGACCTCAAGCCGGGCAAGGTCAACGACTTCCGCACCGCGGTGATCGCGGAAGAGGGTGAGGAGGTCGTCTTTTCCTGGATCGAATGGCCCGACAAGGAGACGCGCGACGCCGGTTCGGCGAAGGTGATGGCCGATCCCCGGATGCAGCCCAAGGAGGGCGAGGACATGCCCTTCGTGGGCGCGCGGCTGATCTATGGCGGTTTCGAGGTGCTGGTCGACGCCAGCGCCTGACAGGAAGGGAGAGCAGCGATGGCCGATATGACAGGCAAATTCTTCTGGTACGAACTGATGACCAGCGATCCGCAGGCGGCGCTCGCTTTCTATGGCGATGTGCTTGGCTGGACGTCGCAGCCCTTCGGCGGGGAGGGGATGGACGACCCCTATCATGTCGTGTCCGGCAGCGCGGGCGCGATGGGCGGAGTGATGGCGATCCCGGCGGAGGCGAAGGATTGCGGCATGTCCCCCTGGTGGGGCGGCTATGTCGGATCGGCGGACGTGGACGCCGACGCGGCGCGGCTGAGCGCGGCGGGCGGCAAGGTGATGCGCGATCCCGAGGATATTCCGGGCGTGGGGCGCTTTGCCGTGATGAGCGATCCGGGCGGCGCGGTCTTCATGCTGCTGAAGGGCAGCAGCCCGGACGGGATGGAGCCGGCTCCGCCAATGGCGCAGGGGCATGTCGGCTGGCATGAACTCTATAGCGGCGATTTCGACCGCGACCTGGCTTTCTATACCGGACAGCTTGGCTGGACGACCGGCGACGCGATGGACATGGGAGAAATGGGTTCCTACCAGCTCGTGTCCCAGACCGGCGGCACCGATTTCCAGAGCATGACCGGCGGCATCATGCCCCGGCCCAGGGAAGTGCCGGTGCCTGTTTGGCTGTTCTACTTCGTGGTGCGCGACATCGACGAAGCAGTCGCCAAGGTGCAGGCGGGCGGCGGCCAGGTGCTGAACGGACCGATGGAGGTGCCGGGCGGCGGATGGATCATCCAGGCGACCGATCCGCAGGGTGCGATGTTCGCGCTGGTCGGTGGAAGGAGCGCGGCATGACCGACAGGATCGTGCCCTGCCTCTGGTTCGACGGACAGGCGGAGGAAGCGGCGCGCTTTTACGTGTCGGTGTTCGGCGGGTCGGTGGACCATGTCAGTTACTATCCGCAAGATAATCCGACGCCTGCGCCCGTGCCGGAGGATAGGGTGCTGCTGGTCGAATTCACGCTGGGCAGCCAGAGCTATCAGGCGCTGAACGGCGGGCCCGACTTCAGCTTCAACGAAGCGGTGTCGCTGTCCGTCGCCTGCGAGGATCAGGCCGAACTGGACCGCTATTTCGACGCGCTGACCGCCGATGGCGGGTCGCCGGGGCCGTGCGGATGGGTGAAGGACAGATATGGCCTGTCCTGGCAGCTGGTGACGCGCGGGATTCTGGCCAATTACCGGACCGGCGACCGGGCGGGCATCGCGCGGATGATGAAAGTCATGATGACGATGCAGAAGCTGGATAGCGCCGCCATGCAGGCGGCGTTCGAGGGAGAGAGCGTATGAGCGACGAAATCCATGAACTGTCGGTAAGCTGCCTCATCGCCGCGCCGCCCGAAATCTGCTGGAAGGTGTGGACGGACCTAAAAGATCAATGGTTCTGCCCCAAACCCTGGCGGGCCGAGGTGATCGAGGAGGATATGCGACCGGGCGGCCGCAGCGCGGTGCAGATGTTCGGCCCCGACGGCGAGGAGACCGGCCCGATGGAGGGCGTGTTCCTGGAGGTGCTGCCGGGCCGCCGGGTGGTGACGACCGACGCCTTCCGCGCGGGCTGGATACCGCAGACGCCTTTTCTGACCGCGATCTGGGACTTTGCGGCGCAGGAGGACGGCACCCGCTTCACAGCGACCGCGCGGCACTGGGACGCGGAGGGCAAGTCACGGCACCAGGAGATGGGCTTCGAGGCCGGCTGGGGAGAGATGATGGCGCAGTTCAAGGCGCTGTGCGAGACGTCCGCGGCGATCGCCTGAGGGCGCGGACGGAGCGGGTGGAGGCTTCCGCCGCCCCTCCGCCCGCAGGCGCAACAAAATGCGCGCGGGGGTCTGGCCGTTCGCTGCGCAAGTGGTTACATGGGCCGCCACAAATCCCCCGGACATGCCAGCGCGATCGGTGCGTCCCCCAGAAGAAAGTGGCCCTTTTCCATGGACATCCGCCTTGGCCTCACCTTTGACGACGTGCTGTTGCAGCCCGGCGAATCCGATGTGCTGCCCAGCCAGGCGGACACGTCCACCCATGTGACGCGCCAGATCAAGCTCAACATCCCGATCCTGTCGTCCGCCATGGACACGGTGACCGAAGCGGACATGGCGATCGTGATGGCACAGCTGGGCGGCATCGGCGTGCTGCACAGGAACCTGACGGTCGAGGAGCAGGCCGACGCGGTACGCGCGGTCAAGCGGTTCGAAAGCGGCATGGTGGTCAACCCCATCACCATCCTGCCCACCGCCACGCTGGCCGACGCGCAAATGCTGATGCAGCGGCACAAGATCAGCGGCATTCCGGTGGTGGAACAGTCGGGCAAGCTGGTCGGCATCCTGACGCATCGTGATACCCGCTTCGCCGAAAACCCCGGCCAGCCCGTCAGCGAGCTGATGACGAAGGACAATCTGGCCACGGTGAAGACGGGCGTTGGGCAGGAGGAGGCGCGGCGCTTGCTGCACCAGCGGCGGATCGAAAAGCTGCTGGTGGTGGACGACGCCTATCATTGCGTTGGCCTCATCACCGTCAAGGATATCGAGAAGGCCGTGACCTACCCGCAGGCGACCAAGGACGATGCGGGCCGGCTGCGCGTCGCTGCCGCGACGACGGTGGGCGAAAAGGGGCTGGAGCGCAGCAAGGCGTTGATCGACGCGGAATGCGACCTGATCGTCATCGATACCGCGCATGGTCACAGCAAGCAGGTGGCGGTCGCGGTGGAGGCGGTGAAAAAACTGTCTAACCATGTGCAGGTGGTGGCGGGCAATGTCGCCACCGCCGAAGCGACCAAGGCGCTGATCGGCGCGGGCGCGGACTGCGTGAAGGTGGGGATCGGGCCGGGGTCCATCTGCACCACGCGCGTGGTCGCGGGTGTGGGCGTGCCGCAGCTGACCGCCGTCATGGATTCGGCCGAGGAAGCGGCAAAGCAGGGCGTCCCGGTGATCGCGGATGGCGGGCTCCGCACTAGCGGCGACGTCGCGAAGGCGCTGGCGGCTGGCGCGGGTTGCGTGATGGTGGGATCGCTGCTCGCCGGGACGGCCGAAGCGCCGGGCGAAACGTTCCTCTATCAGGGTCGCGCCTACAAGAGCTATCGCGGCATGGGCAGCGTCGGCGCGATGGCGCGCGGCAGCGCCGACCGTTATTTCCAGGCAGACATCAAGGACCAGATGAAGCTGGTGCCCGAGGGGATCGAGGGACAGGTGCCGTTCAAGGGACCGGCCAAGGACGTCATCCACCAGCTGGTCGGCGGGGTGAAGGCGGCGATGGGCTATACCGGCAGCAAGACGATCAAGGATTTGCAGGAGCGGGCGCGCTTCGTTCAGATCACCAATGCGGGCCTGTCGGAAAGCCATGTCCATGACGTCACCATCACGCGGGAAGCGCCCAATTATCCGACGCGCTGATCTAATATTATTCCCCTCCCTGAAAGGGAGGGGGGAGATACTGATTGACACCTTCCGCCCGCATCCAGGCCGCGATTGATTTGCTGGACGCGATCATTGCCTCGGCGCGCGATGGCGGGCCGGCGGCGGACACGCTGATCGCGCGCTATTTCAAGGAGCGGCGCTATGCCGGGTCGCGCGACCGGCGGGCGGTGCGCAACCATGTCTATGACGCCATCCGCCGCGCGGGCGAGCGGCCGGAAACAGGGCGCGCGGCGATGATCGGACTGGCGGGCGAGCGCACCGAAATCGCCGCCTTGTTCGACGGATCGGCCCATGCGCCGCTGCCGATCGAGCCGGGCGAGGTAGGCGCTGCCGCAGGGGCGGTGCCCGGCTGGATCGCGCCGTTGATAGCGGAGCCGGTCGAGCAAGACGCGCTGCTGGGCCGTGCGCCGGTGGATCTGCGCGTCAATCGATTGAAGGCGGAGGTTGCAGCCGTTCGGCCATTGTTGCCGGAGGCAGAAGCAGTTGACGGCGTGTCCGACGCGCTGCGCCTGCCCGAGGGTTTTCCCGTCGAGCAATCGACGGCGTGGAAGGACGGGCTTGTCGAGGTGCAGGACGCGGGCAGCCAGCTGATCGTGGCGGCATGCGCGGCCCGGCCCGGCATGATGGCCATCGACCTGTGCGCCGGCGCGGGGGGCAAGACACTGGCGCTGGCCGCTGCGATGCAGGGAGGCGGCAGGCTGATTGCCGCCGACACGATCCGGTCGCGGCTCGCCCGGCTGGAACCGCGGGCGCAGCGGGCGGGGGCGACCTTCATCGAGACGCTGCTGCTGGACCAGAATCATGAGGCGCGGGGGCTGGAACGGCTGACCGGACACGCGGACATGGTGCTGGTCGACGCACCCTGTTCGGGCACGGGGACATGGCGGCGCAATCCAGAGGCGCGCTGGCGGCTGACCCCGGCGCGGCTCGACCGTCTGGTGGCGGAGCAGGCGCGGATATTGGATTTCGCAGCGCCGCTGGTGGCGCCGGGCGGCGCGCTGGTCTATGCAACCTGCGCACTGACGGATCGGGAGGGGCGCGATCAGGTGGACGCTTTCATGAGCCGCAACGTGGGTTGGACGGCTGAACCGGCGGACATGCCGGTCGGGCGGGCGCATGGGCCGGGATGGCTGCTGACGCCCGGACATGACGGGACGGACGGTTTCTTCTTCGCGCGGATGCGCCGGAAGCCGTCATAATCGGCCATGGACAAGCGGCTGCAAAATCGCGAGGATCGGGAATCAACGCCTGAAACATGGCCGGAGTTAGTGATGCGTTTTACCCCTGCCTCGATTGCCCTTGCCGCCGTTCTGGCCACCGTGTCCAGCGTCGGCCTCAGCCAGAAGCCCGATAATCAGATCAATCCGCAGTCGATCGAATGGCAGAAGGCGGGCGAGGCGGCGCGTCGGGCCGGCAACCTCAATGGCGCGACCGACGCGCTGGAAAGTGCGCTGGCGGTCGATCCGCGCAATCGCGCCGCCTATGTCGAACTGGCCGAAGTCGCGCGTGCGCAAGGGCTGCAGGGCAAGGCGATCCGCCTCTACAAGGAAGCGCTGCTGCTCGATCCCACCGATGTCGTGGCGCTGGCGGGGCAGGGCGAGGCGATGATGGAGAAGGGGGCGGTTGCGCGGGCGAAGGAGGTGCTGGCGCAGGCGCAGAAGCTATGCAAGGCCGACTGCGTGCCGGTGACGAAGCTGTCCGCCGCAATCCAGAAGGGGCCGCCGGCCGTGGCGATGACCGACAAGTCCGCCGTGCCCGCTCCGAACAAGGCGCAGACTGAGCGGCCGTAAGGGCAGGCTCGAGAAGGGGCTTCGACAGGCTCAGCCCGAACGGACTTCTATTAGGAGTCAGACCTGGATTTCCCGCCACTGGCCCGGCGATAGGCCTTCGAGCGTCCAGTCTCCGATCGACCAGCGCACCAGCCGCAGCGTGGGGTGGCCGACGGCGGCGGTCATGTGGCGCACCTGCCGGTTGCGGCCTTCGCGGATGGTAAGGCGGACCCAGCAGTCGGGCACGGTCTGGCGCACCCGGATCGGCGGGTCGCGGGGCCAGATATCCGGCGGGTCGATCCGCTCCGCCTGCGCCGGCCGGGTCATCCCGTCCTTCAGCAGGACGCCGCTGCGCAGGGAGGTGAGCGCGTCGTCGCTCACTTCCCCCTCCACCTGAACCAGATAGGTTTTGGGCAGCTTGAACTTCGGGTCCGCGATGCGCGCCTGGAGCCGGCCGTCGTCGGTCAGCAGCAGCAGCCCTTCGCTGTCGCGGTCCAGCCGGCCGGCGGGATAGACGCGCGGAATGGCGATGCGATCCGACAGGGTGGCGCGCGTGGTCGGGCTGTTCCGGTCGGTGAACTGGGACAGCATGTCATAGGGTTTGTTGAAGAGGATCAGGCGGGACATGGGCTGCCATCCTGTAGCGGGTCGCTCGGCGGAAAGTCGAGCGGGCAGCGCGCAATGGGTGCAAAGTGAGACAGCGATGTGGACAGGTAAACGGTTTTGGCAATTGCTGAATTGTTGGTCGCAATCGCAGTCATTAGTGACGTTGGCGCACGTCAGGCGCTCAGGATGCGGGCGACGTTGACGAAATCCGCGACGCTCAGCGTTTCCGCGCGACGCTGCGGATCGACGCCGAGTTGGGCCAGCGCGTCCAATGCGCCGGGCAGACCCTTGAGGCTCTGACGCAGCATCTTGCGGCGCTGGCCGAAGGCGGCGGCGGTGACGCGTTCGAGATGCTTGAGGGCGACGCCTTCGGGCGCGGGCTTGGGCGTCAGGTGGACGACCGCCGACATGACCTTGGGCGGCGGGGTGAAGGCGCTGCGATGGACCTTCATCGCAACGCGCGCATCGCTGCGCCACTGGGAGAGGACGGCAAGGCGGCCATAATGGTCCGTTCCGGGCTTCGCGACGATGCGTTCGGCAACCTCCATCTGGAACATAAGCGTCAGGCTGCTCCACCAGGGAAGCGGCGACCAGTCGGCGGAGAGCCAGCCGACCAGCAGGGGCGTGCCGACATTGTAGGGCAGGTTGGCGATGATGTGCGCGCCCTCGCCCGCTTCCGCGCGCGCATCGACCTGCATCGCGTCGCCCGCGATGACGCGAAGCTGTCCGGGAAAGGCCTCCTGCACTTCTGCGAGCGCGGGCAGGCAGCGGTCGTCGCGTTCCACCGCGACCAATCGCGCGCCGGCGCGCAGGATCGCGCGGGTGAGGCCGCCGGGACCGGGACCGACCTCGAAAGCGGGCGCATCTTTTAGCGGACCGGGAATGGCGGCGATACGGTCGAGCAGCTGTTCGTCGAGCAGGAAATTCTGCCCCAGCGCCTTGCTGGCCGCGAGGCCGTGGCGCGCTATGACGTCGCGCAGCGGCGGCAGCGCCGGCCGTTGCGCCGAGGGCGTGTCAGCCATGGGCGAGACGGGCGCGGGCGGATTCAGCCGCCATCTTGAGCGCGGCGATCATCGCGCCGGGATTGGCGACGTCCTTGCCCGCGATGCCGAAGGCAGTGCCATGGTCGGGCGAGGTGCGCACGATCGGCAGGCCAAGCGTCATGTTGACGCCCTCGTCGAAATTCAGCGTCTTGATCGGGATCAGCGCCTGATCGTGATACATGCAGAGCGCCGCGTCGTAATTTTCCCGCGCGCGGGCGTGGAACATGGCGTCGGCGGCGAGCGGGCCGACAATGTCCAGCCCGTCTTCCTGCAAGAGCGCGATCGCAGGGCGGATCACGTCGATCTCTTCCCGGCCCAGCGCGCCATTTTCGCCGGCATGGGGATTGAGCCCGGCGACCACGAGGCGGGGGCGGGCGATGCCGAAGCTGCGTTGCAGCCCCTTGGCCGTAGTGAGCGCGCGCGCCCGGATCAGGTCGATGCTGAGCGCGGCCGACACCTCCGCAAGCGGGATATGGATGGTGATCGGCACGACCCGGAGCGAGGGGCCGGCGAGCATCATCACCGCATTGTGCGGGGCGACGCCGCAGCGTTCCGCGATGAATTCGGTCTGGCCGGGATGGGTGAAGCCGACGCTGTAGAGCTGTTCCTTGCCCACCGGCGCGGTGACGATGCCGGCGGCGGACCCGGAGCGGGCGAGGCCGACCGACACCTCCAGCGCCTCAAGCGCGGTGCGCGCGCCGTCGATGGTAGGACTGCCGGGGGTGATAGGTCCGGCGTCGGCGACCTGAAGGCAGGGCAAGGCGGAAGCGAAGACGCCCGCTGCCTCTTCCGGTGCGGCGATCGGCTGGATCGGGCCGAGCCAGACCGCGCGCAGCGAAGCAGGATCGCCCACCGCGAAGAAGGGCGGCAGCCCGCGCGCTTCGCGCATTACCCAGCTTTTGGCGACGATTTCCGAACCTATGCCCGCCGGATCGCCAAGCGAAACGGCGAAGGGCACGGGCAGGGGCGCGTCAGTTATATTCAATGACGGCATCGCGGCGAAGATCGCGCAGGTAGATGCGCGCCCGCTTGTTGACTCGTTCTTCCTCCAGCTGCGCCTGGATCTGTTCGGCGTTGGGCGCACCCGCCGACTGCGGATCGTCGCGGCCGCACACCACGAGCACGCGCACGCCATCGGTAATCGAGCCGAAGGGAGGCGTCGTCTCGCCGACCTGAAGGTTGATGAGGATGTCCTGAAGCTGCGGCGGCAGGTCGCGCACCTTCACATTGTCATTGTCGACCACGTCGGCGCCGACGCGCGCGCCGATTTCGTTCGCCTGGCCGCAGCCCTTGATCTCCTTGACCGCGGCGGCGAAGCTGGCGGCCTTGGCGCTCGCCTGTTCCTTGGTCGTGCCCTGCGGGAAGAGGACCGACAGCTGCTTGAGGCTGAGCAGCGAATCACGCGGATCGGCGGTCAGCACCTTGCGCTTGTCGATGACGTAAAGGATCGAAACGCCCCCGACCGTTTCGATGGGACCGGCGATCTGGCCGACCTGCATCTCGGTCGCGGCCTGCGCCAGTTCGGCGGGAAGCTGGGCCGGGCGAATCCAGCCGAGGTCGCCGCCGACCGCCGCCGTGGACGCTTCGGAAAACTGCCGGGCATAGGCCTGGAAGCTGCCGCCCTTGCGAATCTGCTCGATGATGTTGCGTGCGTTGGCGATGATCTGCTCGCGGTTTTCGGGCGTCGCCGACAGGTAGATTTCGCCAAGGCGGAATTCATCGCTGCCCTTGGCGGCGTTCAGGCGATCGACCACCGCCTTCACTTCTTCTTCCGACACATTGACGAAAGGCTGGATGTTGCGCCGCTGGAGGCGGCTCCACGCCAGTTCGCCCTCGATCTGGCGCTTGATGCTGGCGGCGCTGCTGCCCTGGCTGCGAAGATATTCGTCGAACTGCGCGGGCGAACGCCGGAAATTGCCCGCGACCCGCTCATAGCTCTGGTTCACCTCTTCGGGGGAAATCTTGATGTCGTTGGCGGCGGCTTCCTGAATCTCCAGCGTTTCGTCGATCAGGTTGCGCAGCACCTGCACGCGCAGCCGCTCCCTTTCCTCCTCCGACACCTTGCCCCCGTTCGCGGTGATGATGAGGGCGAGCCGCTGGTCGACGTCGGTCCCGGTGATGATGCGGCCGTTGACGATGGCCGTCGCCTTGCGCACGTTGGGATCGCTCTTGCCGAAGACGGTCAGATCCTTGGGCAGGTTGAGGCCCTGAGACTGAACGTCCATGGCATCCTCATCGACCGTCTGCGCGCCGAGCGGCTGAACGACGGTGGCGGCCAGCGCGGTGGAGAGGCACAGGCCCGACAGGCAGGGGCGGATGCCCCGCAACAGGCGAGCGGGCAGCGATACGCGGGTCTGGGAAACGCGGGTGGGGGAAACCACAGGCAACATCGTCGGCAACAATCTCCACTACGGTACGGAGCGTGATGCTCCGTCGCGCCTTAACCGGCCCTGACAGGATCGCGGGAGCCTGTTCCTTATATGCCAATATTGCGGAAAGCTAGACGAAGCTGGAAGCCGTTGCCCTTTCGCGCGTCGCCATTGGCCTGGTAGTCGCGCCGCCAGGTGAAACCCAGCGTCAGGCAGTCATCCTCATAGGCGATGCCGAGGCGGTGGCGAACCGGCTGGTAGCCGTCCGACATGCTGGTCGGATCCTCGCGCGCGTCGGTGAGGTTGATGACCGTCGAGCCGAAGACGGACCAGAAGCGCGCGAACTGCACCCGGCCGCCGAGCCGCAGCTCTTCCCGGTCCTGCAAATCCTCCACCCCCGCGACGGCGTTGCGGTTGAGGCGCAGATAGCTCGCCATCGCATAGGTCGACTTGCTGCCGATGGTCGCGTCGATCTCGTTGCGGCGGACGGCCAGGCTGTCCTTGTCGAGGCGATAGCGGTGGGTGAGCGACACGAAATCCTTGTAACGGATGGTGGTGCGGCCGACGATGTCGGACAGGCGGCCCGACAGGCCGGTGCCGTCGGGCAGGATGCTGGGCCGGCGGTCGAGCCGATAGCTTTGGCCGATATTCGCCTGGATCGAGATGTTCGGGATTTCCAGGCCATATTCAAGGCCATAGGTGACGCGAGAGCTGTCTTCGAACCGATCGTAGCCGGCGAAGCGGTTCAGCGCGAAGAGGTTGCTGTCTTCCAGGTCGACGGCGCGGGCGTCCTCGTTGGGCAGCGACAGGTTGGCGAGATGCGGCGCGGCGACGAGCTGGATGCGCGGTGCGATGCGCTGCACGCCGCCCAGCGCCTCGCCCATGAAAGGCCAGCGCATATCGATCGCCGCCGCCGCGATGCCGCGCGCCTGCCAGCCGGCATCGCCCGCATAGCGCGGGATCGGGTTCAGCAGCCGGTCGTTGCTGTGATAGACGTCGCCGCGCAGATAGCCGGTGAAGGTCACTTCCTGGCCGAGGCCGGTCAGCGTCCGCAGGTTCCATTCCGCGCCGGCGAAGGCGCGCTGCGTATCCTGCCCGTTCGTGCGGGTGATGGCGAGGCTGTTCGCCTGAAGCTGGAGCACGCCGCCCAGCAACGGATCTTTGACGCGATACCGATAGTCGAGCACGGGAAGGGCGATCGGCTGCTGCCCCTGCGAATCGCCCTGGCGCAGCGTCTGCACCGCCCAGCCGCGCAGCGAGAAATAGCTGTTGTCGCCGATCCGCTGCGCGCCGATGGTCGAGCGCAGCCGGTCGTCGCGGCTGACGTCGTAGCGGCGCAGGAAGGTACGGTCGGTGGTCACGCGGACCGAGCCGTCGACGCTCCATTCCGGGGTCAGTTGCATGGCGCCGCTGGCGTCGAGATAGCCGCGCAGGTCCTTCTGCGAGTTGACGGGCAGCGTGGTGTCGATCTCGCCCGTGCCGACGCGCCGGCCGTAGGTGACATAGCCCGTCACCTGATAAGCGCCGCGATCCCACAGGTGCCGGTAGTTTGTTTCCAGCATGGGGAGAACGTTGGAATAGATGTGCGGCGTGACCGTCAGGTCGCGGTTCGGCGCGAGCTTGAAATAATAGGGCAGCGCGACTTCGAACCCGTTGTTGCGGTCGTAGCGCAGGTTGGGGACCAGGAGGCCGCTGCCGCCATCGTCGCCGACCGGGTGGGACAGGCCGGGCAGCGGAATGAGCGGCAGACCGAACAGTTCGACATTGGCGTTGGTGTAGGTCACCCGCTCGCGCGTGGGATCGTACACGACCTTGACGGCGTTGATCTGCCAGGTGGGTTCCTTGGGACAGCCGTCGCCATCCTCCACCGAACAGCCGGTATAGGCGGCACGGTGCAGCGTGTAGACGCCGTTCGTCCGCTCGCCCTTCACCGCCGCCAGCCGGCCGCCGGTCTGCAGCACCAGCAGCATATTGTCGACCGCCCCGTCCTTCAGCGTATCGGTGACGTCGAAGCGGTCGCCATAGGCGGTGTTGCCTTCGGGATCGGTGACGGAGACATTGCCCTGCGCCTCCACCTTGCCGCTGGTGCGGTTCCACACCACCCGGTCGGCGCGCAGGCGATTGCCATCGCGCACCAGCTGCACATGGCCGCTGGCGGTCACGACCTCGCTATTGCTGTCATATTCCAGGGTATCGGCGGCAAAGCCGATCTGATCGTCGCTCGCCGGAACGGGCGCGTCGGGCGCGCTGACGGGGGCCTGCGGCTCGTTGAAGCGAGGTTCGGGCGCATCCTGCGCGAGCGCATGCGGGATCGCGAGCAGTGCGACGCCACCCAGCAGCGCCGCGCGGGCGGATGAGCCAAGGCATCGGGGAAAGGGGACGTGGGACAAGCGGTTGGGCCTTATCGACGGGCGCATCTGGCCTTCCCGCCTATCGCAGAGCCGGCCCGTCCGCAATCGCTGCCGCACCGGCACGGTCAGCAAAATCGGTCGAACGGCTTTGCCTCCCTGCGAAAGCGCACTATCTGGCAGACAGCAAGGCGGTTCCCGCCGCTGGCCCGACAAGAGGAAAAAGAGCCCCGATGGATATTCAGTTCAGCCCGACCCGCCCCGACGCAGACACGCTGGTCCTTGCCGTGCAGAAGGGGGGTTTTGATGCGCTGCCGCTGAGCGCGGCGGCGACGCTGGCGGCGGGCGCGGCCGCTTCGCGCTTCACGGGCGAGGCGGGGACGAGCTTCGAGAGCTTCGTCGCGGAAGGCGAACAGACGCTGCGCGTGCTGTTGCTCGGCACCGGCGGCGGCGGCGCGCAGGACGCGGAGAAGGCCGGCGCGGCGCTGACGGCGAAGCTGGCGACCAGCGGGGCGGCCCATGCGGCGGTCGAGTTCGTCGGCGGCGCGAGCGCGGAGGTTGCGGCGGCGCTGGCGTTCGGCGCGCGGCTGCGCGGCTGGCGCATCGACACCTATCGCACGCGCCAGAGCGAGAAGGCGAAGCCCACGCTCAAGACGCTGACGATCGTGACGGAGGGCGCCGACAGCGCATGGCAGGCGCAGGCGGCGATCGCGGACGGCGTCGCCTTCACCCGCGAACTGGTGTCGGAGCCGGCGAACATCCTCTATCCCGAAAGCTTCGTCGAGCGGTGCCGGCATCTCGCCGACCTGGGCGTCAAGATCACCGTGCTGGACAAGGCGGCGATGGAGGAGCTGGGCATGGGATCGCTGCTGGGCGTGGCGCAGGGGTCACCTCGCGAGGCACGGCTGCTGGCGATGGAATGGGACGGCACCAACGGCGCGGCGGAAAAGCCGGTGGTGTTCGTGGGCAAGGGCGTGACCTTCGACACCGGCGGCATCTCCATCAAGCCGGCGGCGGGCATGGAGGACATGAAGTGGGACATGGGCGGCGCGGGCGCGGTCGCGGGCGCGATGAAGGCGCTGGCCGGGCGCAAGGCCAAGGCTCGGGTCGTGGGCATTTGCGGCCTCGTTGAAAATATGCCGGACGGCAATGCGCAGCGCCCGGGCGACATCGTCACCTCCATGTCGGGGCAGACGATCGAGGTGCTGAACACCGACGCGGAAGGGCGGCTGGTGCTGTGCGACGCGCTGACCTGGGCGCAGCGGACCTACAACCCGGAGGTGATCGTCGATCTCGCCACGCTGACGGGCGCGATGATCGTGTCGCTGGGCAATGAATATGCGGGCATCTTCTCCAATGACGATGGCCTTGCGGCCGACCTGATCGCGGCGGGGCAGGCGGTAGGCGATCCGCTGTGGCGCTTTCCGCTGTCGGCCGCCTATGACAAGCTGATCGACAGCCCCATCGCAGACATGAAGAATATCGGGCCGCGCTATGCCGGGTCGATCACGGCGGCGCAGTTCCTGAAGCGCTTCATCGAGGATGGCGTCAAATGGGCGCATCTCGACATCGCCGGCATGGTGTGGGCGGACAAGCCGGGCGGCACCTGGGACAAGGGCGCGACCGGTTACGGCGTGCGCCTGATCGACCGGTTCGTGGCGGATCATTACGAACGCTGATGCAGGTCGATTTCTACCAGTTGAGCCGCGATCCGGTGGAACAGGTGCTGCCCGCCATTGCGGGCCGCATCCTGGGGCTGGGCGCGCGGCTGCTGGTGGTGGCGGGGGAGCCCGATCGGTTGGCGCGCATTTCCGAAGGACTGTGGGCCGGGCCGCCGGAGAGCTTCCTGGCGCATGGCCGCGCGGGCGAGGGTGGCGAGAGCAACCAGCCGATCCTCCTGAGCGAAAGCTGCGACGCGGCGAACGGCGCGCGGCATGTGGCGCTGGCGGACGGGGTATGGCGTGACGAGGCACTGGGCTTCGAGCGCGCCTTCTACTTCTTCGACGCCGACACGATCGACGGCGCGCGGACGAACTGGCGCACGCTGAGCAAGGCGGAAGGGGTGGAGCCGAGGTTCTGGCGACAGGAGGGACGGAAGTGGGTGCAGGGGCCTTAGGGTTGGTTAACTAACCATCGACGTTGGCAAGGGCTGTCCTAACCTCATTCGTCATGCTGAACTTGTTTCAACATCCATTTCTCCCAATGAGCCAAAGCGTGATCCGGAGAAATAGACTCTGAAACAAGTTCAGGGTGACGATCATGGCGATGGCGGGAAGCCACCCGTTCCAGCCATTATGCAGCCCCGCGCAGCCGCACTCTCGGCACCCCCCTTGCGGCCTGGCCGTCCCGCGTCTAAAGGGCGCGCAACTTTCCAACAGTCCGGAGTATTGAGGGCCATGGCCGTCACGCGCACCTTTTCGATCATCAAGCCCGACGCCACCCGTCGCAACCTGACCGGCGCGGTCACCAAGATGCTGGAGGAAGCGGGCCTGCGCGTCGTCGCGTCCAAGCGCATCCGCATGAGCCGCGAACAGGCCGAAGGCTTCTACGCCGTGCACAAGGAACGCCCCTTCTTCGCCGACCTCGTCGCCTTCATGATCTCCGGCCCGGTCGTCGTGCAGGTGCTGGAAGGCGAGGACGCCGTGAAGCGCAACCGCGACATCATGGGTGCGACCAACCCCGCCAACGCCGACGCCGGCACGATCCGCAAGGAGCTGGCGGAATCGATCGAGGCCAATTCGGTCCATGGTTCGGACAGCGAGGAAAATGCCGCGACCGAGATCGCCTATTTCTTCAAGCCCGAAGAAATCGTCGGCTAAACAGCCGCCATCGAAGGCAAGTTGAAAAGGCCCGGCGCTCCGATGGAGCGGCCGGGCCTTTTGCCGTCAGCTATGGGTGGAGCGCGGCGCGGCGGCGTGGATGGCGGGGGCGTCCGGCGTGGCGCGCGCCTTCACGAACAATTGCCAGGACGAGACGGCGAGCACCACAGCCAGCAGGGGCTGGAGCACGCGGTCGGGCGCGTGGGAAGACAGATAGCTGCCGACGATCACGCCGGGGATCGATCCGATCAGCAGGTTGGTGAGCAACGTCCCATTGACGTCGCCCATCAGCCAGTGGCCGGTCCCGGCGATCAGCGCCAGCGGCACGGCATGGGCGATGTCCGACCCCACGATCCGCGACACCGGGAGCCGGGGATAGAGGACCAGCAGCACGGTGACGCCGATCGCGCCTGCGCCCACGGAGGAGACGGTCACCGCCGCGCCGATCAGCGCGCCCAGTATTACGGTGCTGGCGACGATTGCGCCCCGCGACCTGGGTGTTTCAAGTACGTCGCGGTGGCGGAACAGCCATTTGCGGCCGATCACCCCGACCGCCGTCAGCGCCAGCAGGCTGGCGAGCGACAGGAGGATGATCCTTTCGGTGGACTGGCCGACTTCGCCCACATGGCGCAGCAGGATGAGGGCGATGATGGCGGCGGGCACGCTGCCCATCGCCATGCGCCGCACGATGCGCCAGTCCACCGTCTCGCGCGAGCCATGGACGGCCGATCCCGCGATCTTCGTAATGGCGGCGAAGAGCAGGTCGGTGCCGACCGCCGTCTTGGCGGAAAAACCGAAGAAGAGGACGAGCAGCGGCGTCATCAGCGATCCGCCGCCCACGCCCGTCAGCCCGACGAGCGTCCCCACAAGCAGGCCGGCGACGGCGTGAAAGAGGTCGATCGATCCGAGCGCGTTCATGATCCTTCCTTCGGGCATGGCCGCAGCCGAAACAAAACGCTTTTAGGTTTCAGGCGAAGAAGCAGGGCTAGGGCCGTTTTGCTACGAGCCGCGCCCAACGGCCATCGATGGCCGATTGGGCGGTACTACGACTGAGCGTTTCCACCCGCGAGAGGCCGCGCAGCGACAGGCTGTGCCCGGCGATCCAGCCGCCCGCTATGCCATAGCCGATGTCGTACAGCGCGACGCTTTCATGCATCTCGCCGCCGGCGGTGAAGCGGGTGGTGATGGCGACCGGCAGCTTGTCGTCGCCGACGCTCTCGTCGGGCAGTTTCGCGCGATCGCGCGCCTTTTTGAGCGCGCCGTCGAACCAGTCGGCCTCGATCCGTGCGTCGCCGCTCGTATCCACAGGTGCCAGGCCAAGCGGCGTGGGGAAGAGGATGGTCTGGCTCTGGATGATCTGCGCCGAGTCTCCAGGCGCAATGGCGATGCGGTCGTCCTTCACCGAAGTGGCGCGCAGGACGAGGGACGCGGCGCGGGCGGACGCCTTGCTGCTTTCCGCCGCCTTTTCCGTGCGCTCCTCGCGCCTGTCGGCCCAGTTGAGGTAGAGGGTGAGAGCCGAGATCAGCACCGCCAGCACCGCCACGCCTTCGCCAAGGCTGATCCAGCGGCGGCGGATGGCGGCGGCCTCCGCCGCTTGGCTTTCCTTCGACTGGGGGGCTGGATCGTTCACGTCAGACGGTCTTCCTGTCACGCAGTCTGGGGCGGCATCTCGAACCGGTCGATCACCCAATCCTCCGCCTGCGCGCCGCCGATCCATTCCTGCATCCAGGGATGGGCGATGATCGCGCGCATATAGGCTTCGGCAAAGCGCGCGACGGGCAGCTGATAGCTGATGAGGCGGGTGACGACCGGCGCGAACATCACGTCGGCCGCGCCGAACTGGCCGAACAGAAATTCGCCGTCGCCGCCATGGCGGGCCCGCGCCTGCGCCCAGAGCTGCATCAGGCGCGCCAGATCCTGGGCGACCGCTTGCGACGGCGGCACCGCGTCGAAGATGCGGCGGATGTTCATGCTGTGCTCGCGGCGGAGTGCGGCGAAGCTCGAATGCATCTCCGCCGCCATCGACCGGGCCATGGCGCGCGCCGCAGGATCGGTCGGCCAGAACCGATCGCCGCCGGTCTTCTCATTCAGATATTCGACGATGGCCAGGCTGTCCCACACGACGATGTCGTCGCCGTCCCACAGGATCGGCACCTTGCCCGAGGAAGGCGCGAATTCGTCGCCCTCGCGCCGTTTCTCCCACGCCTCGTCATAGAGGGGAACGACCACCTCCTCGAACGGGAGGCCCGAGAGCTTGCAGGCGAGCCAGCCGCGCAGCGACCAGCTGGAATAGGCCTTGTTGCCGATAAAGAGCTTCATCATGGGGCCGCAGCTTAGACGGGGCACGCGGCACAAGTCGAGAGCGAAGGCACAATTGCGGCGCGGCTGGCCGGAAAGGGGCGGGCGCGCTAGACCGGGCGGGTGAGCAGCATGGTGAAAGACCGGCGCGTGGGCGTCATCGGATCGGGGCGGGTGGCGCAGGCGATGGCGCTGGGCCTTGCGCAGGCTTCGGCAGGGCCGCCGATGCTGTGGGGGCGGGATGCGGCGCGGGTGGAAGCGGCGGCGGTGCGCGTGGCAGGCATCGAGATCGCGTCGGGCATGGATGCGCTGGCGCGGCAATGCGGGATGATCGTGCTGGCGGCGTCGGACGATGCGGTGGGGGCAGTGGCGGAGGCGCTGGCCGCCCATGTGCGGCCGGGCTGTTTCGTCTTTCATGTCAGCGGGCGAAGCGGGGCGGCGATCCTGTCGCCGCTGGCGGGGCATGGCGCGCTGACGGCGGCGATCCACCCGGCGATGACCTTCACCGGCGATCCGGCGGCGGAAGTCGCCCGCATGGCCGGCGCGCGATTTGCGGTGACCGCAGCGGAGGACGATGCAATGGCTATGGCGCTGGCGGTGGTGGCGGCGCTGGGCGGCGTGGCGGTGCCCGTGGCCGAGGCGCAGCGCAGTCTTTACCATGCGGCGCTGTGCCATGCGGCCAACCATCTGGTCACTCTGATCGCCGGGGCGGGCGAAGCGCTGGCGCGGGCGGGCGTGGCGGAGCCGGGGTTGCTGATGGCTCCGCTGGTGCGCGCTTCGCTGGACAACAGCCTGCAACGGGGGCTTGCCGGCCTGTCGGGGCCGTTGCTGCGCGGCGACGTGGCTACCATCGCCGATCATCTGGCGGCGATGGGGCGCGATTGCCCCGACCTGCTGCCGCCCTATCGGGCGATGGCGCTGGCGACGCTTGGGGAATTGGGGCGCACGGGTGCCCCTGTGTCTCCGGAGATGCGTGCGCTGCTGGAGGAGTGAAGAGGCTAGGGAGCCGCCGGAGATGTGGATCGTTGTTGCGGCATGAAGATATCCATCGCCCTTTGCGCCGTGGCCGGCGCGCTTTCGCTTTGCGCCTGTTCGCAGCAGGATCGGTCCCCGCAGTCCAACGTGGCGCAGCCTGTCGCGACTGGCAATGCCGTGGAGAACAAGGCGTTGCCCGAGCCGGATAATGTCGCCGCGCCCAATGCGGCGCAGCCCTCCCCCGCGTCGCAGATGTTAGGGCTGGAGGGACTGGGCACGTTGCGCATCGGCGCGCCAGTGCCGAAGGACAGCGGCTGGGCCGAGCGCGGCGCGCAGACGGGTGACACCTGCCGAACCGTCAGCTCGCCCGCCTATCCCGGCGTCTATGCGATCGTCGGGGGCGGCAAGGTGCGCCGCATCACCGTGGGCACGCGGTCGGACGTGAAGCTGGTCGAAGGGATCGGCGTGGGATCGAGCGAGGCGGATGTGGTCGGCGCTTTTCCCGGTTTCCGGTCCGAGCCGCATAAGTATGAGGAAGCACCGGCCAAATATCTGACCGCGCCCAATGCAGCGCGCGGCGACGCGGCGCTGCGCTTCGAGATCGGCCGGGACGGCAAGGTCGCGATGATGCATGTCGGCACGATGCCGGTGCTGGCCTATGTGGAGGGATGTAGCTGAGCAGCGCTGGCTGGCCGGAAGACCGGATTTTGGAGGCCGAGCCGGAATCGAATTACTAAAATAAGATGATGGAAAATATGACAAATTTAATTGTCTGACAAATGAATCCATCAATCGGTCCATCATCGCTGGAATCAAAATGGGTTCGATTGAGGATCGGCGTGCAATAGGCCCCCCGTTCGGGGGGTGAACGGCGTGTAAAAAGGACCCCTTTCATCCCGGAGTTTTATGAGGCCGCGTGGTTTGACCAAGTGGCGAGAACGGGATGTTGA